>NZ_JBAWTG010000249.1:0-4077 GCF_037106235.1 Methylobacterium nigriterrae
CTTCATCGCCGTCACGAAGCCGGTGACGCCCGGACCGTTCTGGGCGATCGCCATCGCCATCTGGCCGGTCGCCCGGGTGTAGCCGTCGCAGATCAGGCCCGCATTGGTCTCGTGCGCGCAGTCCCAGAACGTGATGCCGGCCTTCGGAAACAGATCCGACACCGGCATCATCGCGGAACCGATGATGCCGAAGGCATGCTCAATGCCGTGCATCTGAAGGACTTTGATGAAGGCTTCCTCGGTCGTCATCCTCATGGCAACGCTCCTCTCCTGCGATGTTTCTCGCCGCCAGCGCAGTCGCGTGATCGGCCGATGCGCGTCGTCGGTGCCGGTTCCGCCGTCATGGCGCGGGCGGCGGGTGACGACTGGTGGCGCGCGTCTATAGTTCGCAACACCGTCTTCCCCGCCGGCGGCGCCGGGACGTGGAAGCGTGCCGCAAGTTTGCCCTCGACCCGGACGGCGTGCAAGCGATATCTCGTTTTTTTGCTTCCTTCGTTCTAGAAAATGGAATATCAGTGAAGAAACTCATGGACGACACGCCCGAATCGTCGCCGGCGCTCAAGGCGTTCGGGCTCCTGGAGACCATTGCTGCGATGGATCACGCGCCGACGCTTGCGGAGCTGACGGAGTCCACGAGCCTGCCGAAGCCGACGCTGCATCGGTGGGTGAGCATGCTGGAGGGGGCCGACCTCGTGCGGCGCCTGCCCGACGGCCGGCGCTACGAGCTGTCCGCGCGGGCGACGGCGCTCGCCTTCGCGATCCTGTCCAACAACCCGGGCTCGACGCAGCGCCACCAGATCCTTCAGCGCGTCGCCCGCGATCTCGGGGAATCCTGCAACCTCACGGTGCTGGAGGGCAGCGAGGTCATGTATCTCGACCGCGTCGAGGCGGCGCTGCCTCTGCGCGTCGCGTTCCAGAAGGGGTCGCGCGTTCCCGCACACTGCTCGGCGAGCGGCAAGATGTTCCTTGCCATGATGAGCCCTGCCAAGCGCGAGCGCCTGCTCGGCACGCTCAGCCTCGACCGCTACACCCCGAACACGCTGACCGATCCCGGGGCGCTTGCCGGGGAACTCGCCCGGATCCGGCACCAGGGCTACGCGCTCGATGACGAGGAATTCCTGTCCGGTCTGTTCTGCATCGCGGTGCCGATCTTCGATCGTTCGGGACGCGATTGCCTCGCGGCGCTCGCGCTCCAAGCGCCCGTCGTACGGCTCTCGCGCGAGAACGCGGCCGAGCGTCTTCCCAACCTCAGGGCCGCGGCCGAGGCGCTGGCCGTGACGCTGACATGACCTGAACCCCGAGAGGCCCCCCCCGATGTTGATGCAGCAGACGACGGTCTCCTACCCGAGGCTTGGTGCGCTGGCCGAATCCGCCCGGCGCTGCGGGCCCCTGCGCGTCGGCGTCGTCTATCCCTGCGAGCGGAGTGCCCTTGAAGCGGCGCTCGAGGCGCGGGACCAGGGCTTCATCGAGCCGGTCCTGGTCGGCCCGTCCGAGCGCATCCACGCGGCGGCGGCCGATGCCGACATCAGCCTGTCGGGCGTCGAGATCGTCGAGGCGGCCAACGCGCCCGCGGCGGCGCGCCGGGCCGTCGCGCTGGCCGGTTCCGGCGAGATCGGCGCGCTCATGAAGGGTTCGCTGCACACCGACGAGATGCTGGGCTCGATCGTCGGCCGGGAGAGTCCCCTGCGCACCGGCCGCCGGACGAGCCACGTCTTCTGGTTCGATTGCCCCGCCTACCACAAGCCCCTGATGCTGACGGATGCCGTGGTCAACATCGCGCCGGGTCTGCCGGAGAAGGCGGACATCGTCCGGAACGCCGTCGATCTCGCCCACGGGCTCGGCCTGAGCAACCCCAAGGTGGCCATCCTGGCACCGGTCGAGACGGTGAATCCGGCGCTGCCCTCGACGATCGACGCGGCGGCCCTCTGCAAGATGGCCGACCGCGGGCAAATCGCCGGCGCGACCCTCGACGGGCCGCTCGGCTTCGACAACGCGGTATCGCTGGCCTCGGCCAGCACGAAGGGGATCGTCTCGCTGGTCGCGGGCGAGCCAGACATCCTGGTCGTGCCGAGCCTCGACGCGGGCAACAGCCTGTACAAGTCGCTCGTCTATCTCGGCGGAGCCGCCTGCGCCGGGCTCGTGCTCGGCGCACGCCTCCCCGTCATCCTGACGAGCCGGGCCGATTCGAAGCAGGCCCGCATCGCCTCCTGCGCGCTCGCGGCTCTTACGGCGCGCCATCTGGCGCACTAGACAAGCCTCGCCGGCAACCTGCCGCTGTACCAAGCCACCGTTCAGAAGAAGATCTCAGTCCTGACGGATGCGGCGCTCGGCCGGGAACTCGAGGCCGATATCGACGTGTCCTCGCTGCGCGAGGGCGTGGAGGCGTGCCTCGAAGCCGTTCGTGCATCGCCGCGCGAGCCCGCTGTGGCAGCCTGAGGTATGAAGAAGCGCTCCGGTGCCGGGGGCCTTCCATTTCCCGCGATCGACCGCCTCCGATCGGCCTTCAGCCTCCGACGAGGGCGAATGTCACGGCAGCCAAGTTTGGAGGCCTGGGTCGCGCCGCGGGCTTGAGCCTGACGGGCAGCTGGCGCTCCGGTGCGGAGCGTTGTGGACTGGGCGTCGCGGGACTGTGCCCTGCTTCCCTGCCGGGCGGCATGGAAGCAGGGCAGTTCGCGCCGGACCGTTTCGCTGCCGGGCGGTGTGCATTGACGCCAAGTGCTGTCTCGGAACGCGCTCTGACGGGCGCTTGGCTTGCTTCACCTGCTTCCGGCGCCGAGAAGGGCGCGAGATCGGCGCAGCTCGCCACGTCCGGGCTCGATACAGTTCATCGGACCGAGGCGTCGATGTGAGCGCCCCAGACGTTGATCGTGCGGGCCACGTGCGGAAGCACGGCGGAGGCGGAGGAACTGCCGGCTCCGGTCGAGGCGTAGCTGCGCGGCAGGCGGAGTGAGCCCGAGCTCAGGACATCCCGGTGGCGCTCGGCAGTGCGCCCGAGGGCTTGCTCGGTACCCGGAACCCGGAAGTTGTGACCCCAGGCATCGAACGTGCCTGTCTCCTGCGCGTGGGCGGGCGCTGCGAGGGCGCCGAGGCTCAGGCTGAGCAGGAGTGCGGCGGTAGCGGAATGAAGGGACATCGGGCTTCTCCATCATCGGCGAGCGGTCCCGCTGATCCGGGTCGAGACCCTGCTGGAAGGCCACACCGCTCGTGATAACGTTGATATAAACCTTCCTTGCCGCATCGCGGTGCGCAAGCGCACTTGGGTTGATATCAATGTTTCGGGGGCGGAAGCTGAACCGAGCATCCGTACCTGCCGTGTCTGAAGGCTACCCAAGCAGGCGTGTCTCGCCTACATACTTGATATCAACCTATCGGCTGAGCTCCATGGCCACTCCCGTCGAACTGACCCCGGCCCTTGCCGCCCGCTTCGATCAGACCTGCATCTGCCTCAACGTTCAGCGCGCAGCGCGAATTGTCGGGCGCCGCTACGATGCTGCCTTGCGGTCAGCCGGGCTGTCGAACTGGCAGTTCACGCTTCTGATGATGCTGAACCGCGAGGATCCCCCGACCATCAGCGCGCTTGCCGACGCGCTGGCGATGGATCGCACGACCGTAACGGCCAATCTGAAGCCGTTGGAGCGCCGGGGTCTGCTTGCGGTCCAAGTGGATGCGGACGATCGGCGTGTCCGGCGCGTCGTCCTCACGGAAGAGGGCCGCGCACTCCTGACGGAGGCGCTGCCCTTGTGGGAGAAGGCGCAAGCCGCCCTTGTCGAGCAACTCGGCGATGTCGAGCGTGCCGCGCTCGGCGCCGCGATGACCGCGCTGTCTTCCTGAACTGTACAGCGGACCGTTGCGCGCTTCTTCGACCGGATCAGCCGGGAGCGTTTCGTTGCCGGCCCAAGTACCCTCTGGGGTCGAGTGCGCTGGTGAGGCGGCCTTGAGGCTGCCGCCCTGACAGCAACCTGCCAAACTCGTGCCGACATCGCTCGGCGCATTTTCCTGGACAGACTTCGCCCGCCGGACATTCCGGCGGGTTTTTGTCGAATGCGGCCGATCGGGTCAGATCCGTCGCGGCAGCGA
>NZ_JBAWTG010000250.1:0-4028 GCF_037106235.1 Methylobacterium nigriterrae
AATCCCGAGAACGACCACTGGTGGGGGCGCAACGAGGGGTCAGGTGCGAGGCGCATCTTTCACGTCGAGGCTTCTATCTCTTAGCCTCTTTGTCAGCGGCAGCCTGCTCCCGCCGGCCTGTGCGACTACGGCCTGTTCGGCCTTGAACCGGTTCCGCGTGCGGGCGTTTTGCCCCTCCTGAATGAGGAGGAGCGATGCTGAACAACGCGGAGTGGAGAAAGCTGGAGCCGCTGGTTGAAGCGTGCCGCCCGAGGGGCAAGACGCCGCCTCAGGATCTGCGCCGTACGATCTCGGCCATCCTCTGGCGGCATCAAAATGGGGCCAAGTGGCGCGCCATCCCCTCCGACCTCGGTCCCTGGGCGCGGGCGGCTCAGACCTTCATCCGCTGGGCGCGTGACGTTGCTCACTATTAACCTGACCGGCTGGCTGTGGACAGGGCTGATTGAGAGGATCAGCCAGGACTAGATCCACGCTGCTTTAGATTCCCTACCGAGAGGTGCTCCAAGTCCCTGCTCGCCGTTTGGCTTCGGCATCGCGCCTAGCCTGAGCCAGGGCATCTTGCAAATTCGTGTAGCGAAAATCACGGTACCGAAAATAATCGGCCGGCACTCGAATAATTCCAAGTCTCGTCATTTCTTGCTCAGCCTCCAGGTCGAGCCTCTGGCGTTGCAGTTCATGTTCTTCGGTCGTCATCTTAGATATACTCCATATCTGAGAAGTGGTCGTCATCCATGCAGGATAGACGTGGCGCCCGGCCTGTAGCTTTGAAGCGCAGAATACATTCCTGATCTGCCACCCTTGCTAAGGCATCGCAATTAGAAGCGCCCTGTCCCACCGTATGCGAGCGCGGGCGAGAGACCAGGTATTGCCAAACAAGGTGGTCCGCCGGGCCTCGATGAAGGAAATTAGAGGCGTCGGGCCCAGCTCAGGCAATGCCGTAATCGTGCTTCCTCGACGCCAGATCACTGCCCGCAGCTGCGAGCGCAGCTTTCTCCCGCCCAAAGCGGTTTATCAGCATCTTCGCGCGATCTCCGGAGATGTGATGCTCAGCGATTAGGCCGTCGATGATGCCACTGAGCTCTTTGGCGGTGCATGACTGTTTGCGAAGCTCAGCTAACAGAGTATCCGCTCGCCCCATCTCGACGAGATCGTGTTTGATTTGGATCGTAGACGGGAGGCGATATTTCCGTCCGAAGCGCGTGCGGCCAGTCATGGTCAAGCTCCTTCGGTTTATTCTTGGGCGGAAAACCCAGAAAATTCAGCAATCCTTATCCCCGTTGCCGTGTAGATATAACTCAACTACCCGAAAACTGCATGGTTCCAAAATAATTTGCCGGATTTTGATTTTTCAATATTTCCGCTTCGACACACGGCTTTCCTGCGTTGCCCATCAGCCGCCGTGAAAGCCAGTTCAGAAATTTCACACGCTGCCGTCGCAATTTTGACTTGCGGCCATCGACCGAACCGAGCGCCGGTAGCGGCCGTCGATGCCGGGAGCGTAGGAAGCCACCTGTGCCCGCGAGAGAATATTACCTCGACGATGGCCGCTGGTGGGACGCCCCTGTGGGCACTTGGCGGGACGGGAAGGGCAGACCATCCAAGGTCCTGCCGAGCGTGGAGGAACTGGCCAGCGCCCTAGTGACCCGCGTGGTCCTCGCGACCGCCCATCGCGATCACGACACCAGCAACCTGAACCCTCCCGACATCCGCGTCGGCGGTCGTTGACGCGGATGTCGGGAAGTTCGGCGGGAATTGGTTAACGAAGGCTTAGCGGCCGCCCAGGTAGGGGAATGCATGTTGCAGGCATGTGACGCTCGCGCGCTTCGTTCTGTCTCAGTAGTTCTACTCACCAGTTGGTGAGGAGCAGGCCGCCACGGTTCCCGGATCAACCCCGGTCCTGCCATGTCCCATGCATCAGAAAGCCTCCTGCTCCAACACCGTGAAGCCATCGCTGTCGTAGCCAGCTCCGGCTTGTTCTTCGCTGGGCTGGTCTTCGTGACGTGGCTGATCTCCTGAGTATCGTTCTCTCGGGGCGAGTACCGATCCCCTGGCTGGATGTGATGGCTGAGAGTTCGGCAGCGTTGGTCAGAACCAGCACGCAAGCACGCGATTGCTGAACAACGGACCGCGGTGCCCGTTTAGAAACGGGGAGGCCCTCATCAGAAGGCGGACCCATATGTTCGAGACTTCCGACGACTACTGTTTTGTCGTCTACTCGCCGCCGATGCCGGGTCTGCCCTGGCTGTCGGTTTGCTTCGGACCGGCTGGCGCGATCATCGACACTGAGGCCTTCGCCACCTTTGAAGAGGCCGACATCATCACTCAGAAGGCGCGCGAGACCCTCAACGACAGCCTCCTGCAGCGACACATGCCGCCCGCCGGCGCCGTGTTGCAGTAGGCGGCAGCCTGCGTGCGTCGAGCGCCGGCCGCGCCCACATGCGTTCGGGCCGCTGGCTCTCGGCTGTTCCCGCCACCTGCGCGGATCGGACGTTATGGAGCGCCGCCTGCTCTGCCGTGCGCCGGGGTCAGTGGGCAGAGAGAGGTTCGTCGCGTCAGGGCTCCGAGCGCCCGACCAGCTCATAAGAAGGTTGTCGCTCAGCTCCGCGGATCACTCCTCGCCTTCGAGGGATTGCTACGGGACTTCCAGCAGATTGAGGCGCTGCTGACGCCACCAGATGCGCCACCGAACTGATCGGCCCCTCTGAGCCAGGGAGAGACAGGGCCCAACCCTCCGCCGCCGCATCGTCGTTGCGGAACTTTCGCGTACGCCCGCTGTTTCGCATATTGCGTTTGTTTCGTTTGTTGCGAATATGCGCGAGAGTTCAGTACCAGCGGAGTCGCCCACATGACCCTGCCAGCTTCCGCCGTCGGAATTGGTAGCCGTTTGCCGTCAGCCCAGGAGAGGGAGGCGGCCAATCAGCTTCGCAAATTGCTAGCTGCTCAGTCGGCTGGCGAGGCGACGTTGCGCGTGCTGGACGACAGCAAGACTCCCGTGGAAGTCACTCTCACATCGGGGCTGTCCGATCTGTTGATGGAGCTGCTGCGCTATGTGGGCCACGGAGACGCTGTGACCCTCGTGCCAGTGAACCGGATGATGACCACGCAGCAGGCGGCCGACATCCTGAATGTCTCGCGCCCCTTCCTCGTGACGCTCCTCGACAAGGGAGAGATCCCGTTCACGTCAGTTGGGCGTCATCGCAGGGTCAAAGCCAACGATCTGTTCGCCTACAAGGACGTCCGGGCAGCCAAGCGCAGCGAAGCCTTGTCTGCCTTGGCTGAGATGGATGCGGGGACCTTCTGAGCCTTGTTCGCCAACCGCTTCACCGCGCTCGTGGATGCGTGCGCATTGGCCGGCGCTCTGAAGCGCAACCTCATCCTCACTCTCGCCGAAGCCGAATTCTTTCGGCTTCGGTGGTCCGGTTCAATCCTTGACGAGACCCAGCGGGCAATCGCGGAAATCCTCGAAAAGAAGGGCGCGGATGGTCCTGACGACCAGGCTGCGCGAGCACGCGCCTTCATGGAACAGGCCTTTGAGGAAGCGATGGTGTCGGATTTCGACTCATTCCTCTGCGCTTGCAAAGGACTGCCAGATCCAGACGATGCTCACGTTATTGCAGCGGCTCTGAAGACGCGTGCGGAGATCATCGTCACTGACAACCTCAAGGATTTTCCCGCCGACCTGCTCGCCCCCCTCAATCTGGATGTTCGCTCTAGCGACGCCTTCATCGCGGACGCAATCGCTCTCGACCCTGGCAAAGCCGTCGCGGCGATCAAGCGGATGCGCTTGCGTTTCAAGAAGCCCGAAAAGACTCCCGACCTCCTGTTGCTCGACATGGAGGCCTCCGGCCTCGTCGAGACGGTAGACATGCTGAGGCCATACACAGCATCGCTGTAGGCGTGAACACCGAAGGCTTAATGGAGCCGCCCAGTTCGCGTAAGGGGAGTTATGGCACCACTCAGAGCACGTAAGCGCCCAGCCTCCAAGCCTCTCCTGAAAGGAGGCTGCTGCCGGCTTTCCCGGCGGACGT
>NZ_JBAWTG010000251.1:0-3960 GCF_037106235.1 Methylobacterium nigriterrae
GCGGTCAGGGGTGAGTGCGATGCCGATCCGGCGCGAGCATCGCTTCTTCTATCCCATCGACTGGCCTCAGCTCTCGGCCGTGATCCGCTTCCGTCGGGCCGGCGGCCAGTGTGAGGTCTGCGCACGCCCGCACGGCCAGCGCGTGTTCCACCTCGGCGACGGCCGCTGGTGGGACGCCGAGGCTGCCGCCTGGCGCGACGGGCGCGGACGGATCGTCTGCGTGGCCGTCGGCGCAGATGATGTGCTCGGCCAGGTGCGCACGACGCGGGTGGTGCTGGCCGCAGCCCACCGCGATCACGACACCAGCAACAATGCCCAGCGCAACCTCGCGGCCTTCTGCCAGCGCTGTCACCTGCTCCACGATCGGCCCGAACACCGGCGGCGGCGGTGGCTCACCCTGTTCCGGAGGAAGGCGCTGGGGGATCTGTTCCGTGGGCCGTACTCTGGCGCATAAGGCCAGCGCGAAGGCGCCCAGCGGATCCGCCCCGGTCCTGCGGTATGCTGCGGTCAAGCCTTAATGGTTTGTTGCCGATATCCGGATAGGATTCGTCAACTTTTGCCGGAGCTTACCGATGCGCGTGCTGCTGGTTGAGGATGACACGTCGGTCGCAGCGAGCATCGAGCTGATGCTGAAGTCCGAGAACTTCAACACCTACACCACCGATCTCGGTGAGGAGGGCGTCGATCTCGGCAAGCTGTACGATTACGACATCATCCTGCTCGACCTGAACCTGCCCGACATGTCGGGCTACGAGGTGCTGCGTTCCTTGCGCGTCGCCAAGGTCAAGACGCCGATCCTGATTCTCTCCGGCATGGCCGGCATCGAGGACAAGGTGAAGGGTCTCGGCTTCGGCGCCGACGACTACCTGACGAAGCCCTTCCACAAGGACGAGCTCGTCGCCCGCATCCACGCCATCGTGCGACGCTCGAAGGGCCACGCCCAGTCGGTCATCACCACGGGCGACCTGATCGTGAACCTCGACCAGAAGACCGTCGAAGTCTCGGGCTCGCGGGTCCACCTGACCGGCAAGGAGTACCAGATGCTGGAACTCCTCTCGCTCCGGAAGGGCACGACGCTCACGAAGGAGATGTTCCTCAACCACCTCTACGGCGGCATGGACGAGCCCGAGCTGAAGATCATCGACGTGTTCATCTGCAAGATGCGCCGCAAGCTCGCCAACGCTTCGGGTGGCAAGAACTACATCCAGACCGTCTGGGGCCGCGGCTATGGCCTCCATGATCCAGAAGCATCGCAGGCCATGGCCGGCTGAGCCCTGGGCTCAAGTTGCGGCCGCGGGGATCGCCTACTATCGCGGGTCGACCGCTTGAATGTAGGGCGGGACAGGCCATCGGCTTTGCGAGGCCAACCTACGCGACTGCAGCAGGCGAAATCGGCATGAGCCGGTGCGTGCGACGCTGCCCCTGCGCTACCTTGGAGATTTTGACATTTGCACAGCCGTGATTAAACTTTATTAATCATAATTATAATTAATACTTGAGTTTTAAATTATATGCACCCTGTGAATAAGCAATAGAATTGACAACAAACTGTAAGAACACATTCTCACAATACACACAATCGCATGGATCGAGAGGAAGTCATGCAATCTTGTGTCTTTATGCGCTGATTATGCAACGAATTGCATTCCATAATACAGCTTACGCGAACCTCCCGAGGGCTCGCGCGCGACAACGGCCTTATGGAACCCGCGTGGTTTCTACGGATATTGGCGCCGCTCGCCGGGGCACAGCATGACCGTGCGCCCTGGCACGCGATGATACGGGGTGGCAAGCACCGGCCGCGCGCGCTCCCCTCTTGGCATGTCGCGGTCGGTGTCCCGCTCCATAACGTCCAGTCGGCGAATGGCTGTTGCGAATTGCGGTCCTGCGGCCTGCTCCATCAGGCTGCAGTGCTCACGGCAGCGCGGTCGCGTGGGCGATCGTTTTCAGCGAGATGGGGGCGAGGACGGTTGCGGGGCGTTTTAGTTCGACGGATTGGCGGGGTTCGTTGTGGTGGTGGAGTCCGCGGGCGCATTGGTCCGCTTGTTGTCGGTCTTCTCGCTGTTACAGGCGGCAAGCACCAGCATCGCAGCGAGCGGCAGAACCACCTTGGTAAAGGACACGCGCGTCTCCTCTCGTCGCTCACAGTGTGAGAACGGCTGAGCGCATCAGGGGGGTTCGCCCACACACTTCTACGTCTTCGGCATGGACGAGGAGGATGCCGCCGAGCGCTACGCGGCCGAGATCCGGGCTGCCACGGTCCAGCGGGACGACCCGTGCACCACGCCGGTCTGGCGCAGCGCCGGTCCCCTACCCGCTCCGCAATGGGCAGCGCCTAGCGATCTGACTGACGACGAGCTTCACGACGCCATCCACCACCTCGCCCTGATGAGCGGACGCGAGCCCCTGCCCCGGGATGCCGACAGCGCGGCTCTCGCGGCAGAGATGGCAGCGATCCGGCAGGAGCTTGGGCCCGAGGGCGTGCTGACGCCGTGGCGGTAAGGGGCGCAAAAAGAGCCCGAAACCTCAACATTTCTCAACAGGTGCGCTTGCCCACGCTCAAAGTCTCAACGCTGTGCGCCGCTGGCCAGGAGCAACGGGGGAGTACCAGGGGGAGGTGTCAGCTGCTGATCAAAACAGGAAAGCAGGTCGCCCGATCGCCGTCATCGCTGCTTCCTGGACCTAAACACATTAGAGCCCGTTGTTCCTCAAAACATCGGAGGAACGCTCATCATGAGCGGGTACTGGCTCTGCGACACCCAGCAGGGTGCGTTCCGGATTGAGCTGATGCGCTTTGTTGATACGCAGCGTTTCGTTGTCGTCTACGAGGATGAACCTCTCGGCTGCAGCGATACGCCGGAGGCGGCCCTGAACCGCTTGATCCACGGCGAGACCTACAAGCCTTCCTGCGGCCTTGATATCCGGCGCTTGCCGCTGCCGACCACTCTCTCGGGCTGGGTATACGCCACCTCGCCCTGATCCAGATCCATGCTATGCACGCATAGTCATTCGGCAGCGTCGGACCCGCGCCATGGTGCGGGGTCCAGTGCCCGCTTGAGCGCGTCCAGGAACCGGCCTGTCCGGGCGGCACGTGCCTGACGCCGCGATCCCATGTAGTCCATCGCAATGGCTGAAAACCTGACCGTCACCAGCCTCCTTGCGCGAGGTCTCATCAGCAATGCCGACATCGCTGCGGCGGTAACCGCCTATTTGTCTGCCCCCGAGACGACGGCCTATCCGTTGGGCGATCAGTTCGCGCTGGACCTGTGTACCGCCGTCGCCGCTCATCCCTTCACGGTGAAGACGCTGAAGCACGGCCAGGCCGGCGTGTCCGCGCGCCGCGCTGCCGTGCGTACCGCCCTCATGCTGGCGCGGCCCGAGAAGCGATGAACCCGGTTGCTGCAGCGATCATGGTTGGCATCGTGGTCGCTTGCTCGCCTACGCGCCGCTGATCGAGAAGCGATTGCGGCACTTCCGCAAGCCGCACTGTGGCTCGATCCGGGTGGATGAGACATACGTGCGGGTCCGGGGTGAGTGGCGGTATCTCTACCGGGCCATCGACACACACGGCTCGCCGGTCGACTTCCTGCTGAGTGCCAAGCGGGACCTGGACGCGGCCAAGCGCTTCTTTCGTAAGGTACTGCAGGATCAGCCGCTGCTGGCGCCTGACCGCATCGGCACGGATGGCGCTGGTCCTTACCCGTCAGCGATCGCCGAGAGCCGAGACGAGGGCCTGCTGCCGCGCGTACCGACCCATTACTTGACCAAGCACCTGCAGCAGGGGATCGAGAGCGACCACTTCCGGGTCAAACGGCCGATGCCGCGGGTGGGAGGCTTCCGGTCGTTCCATACGGCGCGGCACACGATCCAGGGGTTTGAAGCCATGCTGTGGCTGCGCAAGGGCTTCGGCTTTGCCGGCGTGTGGACCATCTGCGAGCAGAACCAGCTGCTGGCTCACTG
>NZ_JBAWTG010000252.1:0-3904 GCF_037106235.1 Methylobacterium nigriterrae
AAGGGGTGGTGCTTCCTCCGTTGTCACCCGAAATTCCGTGAGGGTGTTTGCCCCGAAGGTCAGGGTCAGCGGCACGTCGGCCGCATCGCGTCCGTAGGCGATCAGGAGGGCCTGTCGCAAAGTTTTTGAGGTTCACGGCTCGTTAGGCATACGGGCGGAGGTTGCGCCTCCGATCCCGGAGGCCGCCCATGATCCTCAGCGCCATAGCCGCCAAGCTGAAGCGCCGGTCCAAGGCCGACTTCAAGGGCCGGCACTTCGAGGCGGCGCTGATCGTCCAGGCCGTCTCCTGGTACCTGCGCTATCCGCTCAGCTATCGCGCCATCGAGGAGCTGTTCCTCGAACGTGGCCTGGAGGTGGATCACAGCACGCTCAATCGCTGGGTTCTCACCTACGCTCCGCTGATCGAGAAGCGGCTACGCGCATTCCGCCAGCCGCATTGCGGGTCGGTCCGGATCGACGAGACTTATGTGAGGATCCGCGGGCAGTGGCGCTACCTATACCGGGCCGTCGACAAGCACGGCGAGGCGGTCGACTTCCTGCTCACCGCCAACCGGGACCTCGACGCCGCCAAGCGGTTCTTCCGCAAAATCCTGGCAGATCAGCCCCTTCTCGCCCCAGACCGGATCGGCACGGATGGCGCCGGAACCTATCCGCCCGCCATCGTGGCTGCGAGGAGTGACGGCCTTCTGCCCCGCACGCCGATCCACTACGTGACCAAGCACCTTCAGCAGGGCATCGAGAGCGACCACTTCCGGCTGAAGAAGAACATGCCGCGGGTCGGCGGCTTTCGCTCCTTTGCCACAGCCCGACGCACCATCCAGGGCTTCGAGGCGATGCTGTGGCTGCGCAAGGGCTTTGGCTTTGCCGGCGCGTGGACCGTGTGCGAGCAGAACCGGCTGCTCGGGGTCTGCTTCGGACTTCAAAAGGTTAACGAAGTCTGAAACCGAGGCAATTCTCGCCTCTCCTGCGGCCTATGGCACGGCTTGCGACAAGTCCGGATCTGGCGGGTCTAGTCGACGATGTGGTAGCCGCCATCCACATAGAGGGTTTCGCCTGTGATCAGGCGCGCTGCGTCGTGCGCGAGGAAAGCGGTCGCAACTCCGACGTCAAGGACCGAAACCAGACTCCGGGCAGGCGCCTTCCCGCGGGCCTTGTCGAGCAACTTGTCGAAGTCGGTGATCCCTGACGCCGCGCGGGTCTCGAGCGGCCCGGGAGAAATAGCGTGCACGCGGATGCCCTTCGGTCCGAGCTCGGCAGCGAGATAGCGGACCGTGCTCTCCAACGCCGCCTTGGCGACGCCCATGATGTTGTAATTTGTGACAACCCTTTGGCTGCCGTAATAGGTCATCGTGAAAAGCGAGCCACCCCTGGTCATCAGCGGCTCAGCCAAATGGGCCATGCGGATGAAGCTCCAGCAGGACACGTCCATGGTCGTGAGGAATCCGTCGCGGGACACGTCCACGACACGGCCTTGAAGCGCCTCCTTCGGCGAGAACGCGATGGAATGGACGACAAAGTCGATTGCACCCCACTCCTTGCTGATGCGGTCGAACACGTTCTCCAGCTGTCCGGGCACGTTGACGTCAAGGGGCATCACGATCTGAGCTTCGAGGGCGTCTGCGAGGGGCTGGACGTACTTTTTTGTCTTATCATCGAAATAGGTTATGGCGAGATCGGTCCCGAGGGCCCGGAATGCCCGGGCACATCCCCAGGCAATGGAGTTCTCGTTCGCGATACCAACGATAAGGCCTCGCTTGCCCTCGAGCAGCTTGGCCTTTGCGGCCGGTATGAGGGGCGACCGTCTTGGAATTGAGAACTTGATCGGCTCGCCTCGTCGGTATTGCTCGGCGAGCTCACTGAGGGTGCTGAACGCCCCCCGGCTGTCCTGGGCGTCGTCCACGCGAGCGATCTCCCGGCCGTCGGCCATGAAGCGGCCTTCGCCCCATGGGGCGACGTCGATGACGTACCGGCTGCCGCCCGCGTCGGCGACGAACTCCTGAACCGTGGCGCCCTTGCCGACCGGGAAATCCGCGTTCGCTGTCCAGGAGAGCGGGTCCTGGCCGGACATTCCGGTGGAATTGAGAGCCATGGCTGTTCTCCAGACGCGAGGGCGAGGCTTCGCTCAGCACTGGCCCGACCGCCGGTGACCAGGCTGTCAGACCCCGGTCTTGTCGATCGCGAGTTGCGCGTCGCCCGCATGCGCCGAAACCGAGTTGGAATGGTAGGTTCAGTCGAGTGTCGCCACAAGGCTCTATCCAATCGAACTCGGGCGTCAGATATGGTGCGAATGCTTCGTGGTTGGCATCGGCCAGTTCTCAGGCGCCCTCCCCAGTGAGAACAACAACTGAGCGTCCCTCTGCCCAGTACTTCCGACCGACCAGCGAGGGGCCGCCTGCCACGGGACAAGTGCGTACCAAGCGTCAGATTGCGCGTGCGAGGCTCATGACAGTGATCCTTCTCGTTTGGCGCTCTTACGGCGCCGGTGAGAAGGAGAATGGATCGCAGCGGATAGCTTGAAAATTGGGCTGAAGCTCGGTTTAGATATGCCATTATGGAACAGATCGGCCTCGATCGCCTCACCGGCATCATCGCCTTCGCGCGCTCCGCCTCGCTCGGCAGCTACACGGCCGCGGCGCGCTCGCTCGGCATCTCATCTTCGGCCGTCAGCAAGAGCGTGCAGCGGTTGGAGGAGCGGCTCGGCCTGAGCCTGTTCACCCGCACCACGCGCTCGCTGACGCTGACGCCGGAAGGCCGCGATTTGCACGAGCGGGCGCTGCGCCTACTGCGCGAGGCCGAGGAGATCGAGCAGGCCGCCGCGGCGGCGCGCTCGGAGCCAGCCGGCACCTTGAGGGTCACGGCACCTTTTCCGATTGGCATGCACCTGCTTGCCCCGGCGCTGCCGCGGTTCCGCGAGCGCCACCCAAAGCTGTCAGTCGATCTGCGACTGAGCGACCGCTACGCAGACTTGATTGAGGAGGGCATCGATGTCGCCATTCGCGTGGGCGAGCTCTCGGACACCCGCCTGATCTCCCGGCGCCTCGCGCCGCACCGGCTCTGCGCCTTCGCCGCGCCGGACTACCTGGCCCGCAAAGGCACCCCAGCGCATCCGGACGAGTTGGTCCACCACGACTGCGTGAACTTCCGCTTCCAGAGCACGGGCCAGGCCCTGCGCTGGCCGTTCCGGATCGGGGGACGAGTTGTGGAGATCACGCCCGAGGCTGGCATCGTCACGGATTTCAGCGACGCGGTAGCGGCAGTCTTGGTGGCCGGCGGAGGCATCGGCATCTCGCCTACCTATGTTGCCGCCTCATACGTCGCGGGTGGCGCACTGGTCCCGGTTCTGCGGGAGTTTGCGGTCGAGCGCTCCGTCATCACGGCGCTATGGCCGGAGAGCCGAGGTGGCAACCCGAATGTGAAGGCCTTCCTCACCTTTCTGGCCCAAGTTTTTCCGTCCCCCGCTCCATGGGACACGTTGTTGGCCGAACTGCCTCGGTGAAGGCTCCCGCTGATGTCACAGCACTTGCCGCGTTGGTTGCCCAAGCTCAACACCGTGCTCATCCAGCCGCGCAGCGCCTCTCGCGAGGCCGTGAACTGATGCCGCTCGTGCAGCATCTCAGTGGCAGGGGCTGGCCAGGCGGCAGATGCACTTTTCATTGGCTGCCTCCTCAATAGTCTTCAGGCGGTCGCACCTGTCCGAGCCGCTCGCGTCTCTGTGCCGGAGATCCACCTGAGGCTCATTCAGCGTTCCAATAGGGCTTGCCCTAACGGACCGCTTCGGATGACGCAGACCGCCATGTAAGAAAAACGACGGTTTTCCAGGCACTTAAACCTGTTAGGTTTGTGTGTCTGGAAATCAAAACGCCGCGCAATCCCGGCCCATTCGCACGGATTGGTCGCTATGGAG
>NZ_JBAWTG010000253.1:0-3871 GCF_037106235.1 Methylobacterium nigriterrae
AGCTCGTCGGCATCGTCTCGATCGGAGATGTAGTCAAGCGTCGCCTTCCCACACTGGAGGCCGAGCAGCAGGCCATGCGCGACTACATCACGAAAGCCTAAGGTCCGCGGGCCGGGCCAGGGGCTGAGCGTGACCGTAGCAAGCCTGCTCAACGGCGGCCAGCCCAGCAGGTCAGGTTGCTGACAGCCGTTCCGACGTCATTACGAAACTGACGCCGCCAGCCGCTCGTTTCTTTTGTGCGGTGCAACATGGCCGCTTAGGAGCGACTATGATTGGGCCCGCCGAGATCGAAGACATGATGCTCGACTATGCAGAGGCTGAGGCTTCTGCCGGCACGCTCGGGGGGTCTGAAGCCCAGACGTGGCCGCCGAGGGCTTGCTCCTGGGGCTTAGGGCCAAGCGACCCGATCAAGGCCCAAGCAGAGCCATTTTGCTCCGAAGAGCAGCACGCTCAGCGCGCTCGCACAATTGCATCGACGCTGGCCTCGGCGCCCTAGCTTTTTATTTTTGCCCGACGCCCCGAGCCCTCGCGGCCCTATTGTGCAATGCGCCGAACAGCTTGACCCGAGCCTATAACGCTTGACGGAATTTGTCAGACCTTAATCCTGGCAGAATTCCATGCCTCGGACTTGAATGTTTTCGTCTGCGCACGACTTAGGTGCAATGCGGCAGTCGCAGCATTGTAGTTCGTCGCCTAAGGTTAATACACTTATTATCCTATTTTAGGCGCGTGAATACGTAAGATATACAGGGAGGAACCCGAGATGGCATTCAATCAAAATTCCAATCCGAACAAGCAGTCCGAGCAGAGCGACAAGGCCGCCGATACCGCCAAGGCGACCATCAACAAGACCGCCGAGCAGGGCAAGCAGTTCGCTGAGGCCGCTCGCGATGGCATGAACAAGATGGCCGGTCTGCGCGAGCAGGCCGCCCAGAACACCAAGCAGATCGTGCAGAGAAACGTCGAGACGGCCTCGCACCAGGTGCGTGAGGCTACCGAGCGTTTCACCAAGACGCTGGGTTTCACTGGCGAGGACAGCGAGCGCCTGGCTCGCCAGTCCAAGCAGAACATGGAAGCGGTCGCGCGCTGCGGCACGGTTCTGACCCAAGCCTTCCAGGATGCCTCGCGCCATTGGTTCGAGCTTGGTCAGCGGCAGTGGCAGCGCAACCTCGACGGGGTGAACAAACTGACCCGGGCCAAGTCGGTCCAGGAGTTTGCCGCGATCCAGAGCGAGCTGGCCCGTGAGAGCCTGCAGCACATCGTGCAGGACAGCCGCTCTATCACCGAGACCTCGGCTCGCGCCGTCGAGGAGGCCAGCAAGGCTTTCGCCAGCGTCGCGCAGACCCCGGCCCTCGTTCGCTGAGGCGCACAGCACCTGAGCCCGATCGGCGTCTCAGTTTTCACAGACCAGAGGGGCGGTCGCATCGGCCGCCCTTTCCTTTTCTCAGTCGCACAGGCTCCGGCGCCTCGCGGCGCGGAGCATTCATGTACAACCCCTTTGCCGTCGCCCTGCTGACCCTGGAGGCTCAGAAGGTCGTCGAGCTTCGGCTCGTGAAGCTCGCCTGGGGCGGCCCTGAGGGCTGCGCCGAGGCCCAGCAGATGGTGAGCGAGAAGCTCAGCGCCTTCATCGAAGCGTTCGGCACCCTGATGACGGGTGGCTCCTGCGACATGGTGGTCGCCCGCTACCGTGAGCATGTCGCGGCCAACACCAAGCGTCTGACGGCTGCCTGAAACGGACCTCGATTCGCCCGAGGAGCGAGATGTCACCGTCGTGGTCGCCTTCGGCTAAGCCACACGTTCATACCTTTTCCTTAGTTTTTCCTGCTCACAAGATTGCGATTAGTGATGTCTTCAGAGCGGTCATATAATCGTCTTGAGCGCGCCACACGGCAGCGGATCCAATTCGAAAGATACCGTATGAGATCATCAAACTTTGCACGGCATAAAAGCCGCTTTTTCGTGCGCGCAAAGCCACGTCAGCAGAATGTTCAGGGAGGATTAATAGGTAATAGCATGTTCTGATTTGCTGATGGCGGGAGCAAGAAATATCTAGCTCGATTGATCGGGTGCCGAGTGGATGTCCTCCGGGAGCGGCCGCCGTTCAACAATTCAGTCACGACACAAATCAATGGTGAAGATCAACTCACCACGAAAATCTTCGGCTTGTCCACTGGGGTATACCCGTGCGGACTTTTGCTCCATTTCCCGGGATCGGCAGTTCTGCGCGGGTTGGGTGTTGCGGGCGATGGTCTCATCAACCAGGGCCGCGATAGCACCCGCTGACGAGACTGAAGCGAGCCAAGCCGCAGGATGCATCAGGCGCCGTTCACCCACGTGGTCGAGAGGCTCGCTGTCGCAGTGAGCACGACGTAGCCTCCCTCGTCGCGGACGGTTGAGCCGAGATGGCTGTGCATGTGCTCAAGTGGACGATCTCGCGCCACGTCGAGAAGCAGCCTGAGCGCATGCTCGCTTACGGCATCGCGATCGGCACATTCATGGCCGCGCTCGTCGCGCGAGGAAAATTTCTTGTTGTGAATGTCGAAGAAGTAGCGTGCCAAGGGGCTCTCCGCTGACGGTAGGCGGGAGCACAAGGATCTCTCAGCAGCTGATAGCCAGGAACTCGATCAGCGGTGAGGTGACCTTAGACCCTTCGCAGGCTCATAGCCATGCCTGCGAAGGAACTACCTGCCAGCCTCAAGCGGCGTCGGTTCGCCCGACCCGGTGGAGATAGTTCGAGTTGAACCCGGCGAATGCCTCCAAACGGTCCACATCAACGATCGTCAGCACCGACCTCTTCAGTGTGATCAGGCCATCCGCGCGGAGTTGCTGCAGGGTGCGGTTCACATGAACGGCCGAGACCCCGAGTGCGTCGGCAAGATCGATCTGCGTCACAGGCAAGCGGTAGCTGTTTGGCGTGGCAAGACACACGGTCTGCAACCGCAGCAGCAACTCGCAGAAAAGGTGGGCCGTCTGGCTCTCGGAAGAGCGTTGACCCATGCCGGTCAGCCACTCCCGCAAGATGCCCTCATCGACCAGCGTCGCCCACCGCAGAGCGCGGGTGATGCGCGGGTGGTTCATCGTCAGATCCGCGATGGTCTCGCGCGAGATCTCCACGATCGTGCAGGGCGACAAGGTGCAGATGCTATGGTCCATGGCGCCGAGGATCGTAACATGCGGGTCGCAGAAGTCGCCCGGGATCAGGAAGGCCAGGATCTGACGCTTGCCATTGACCAGAACCTTGTAGCGGCAGGCGAACCCGCTCATCACGAGGTGGACGTTTTCTGGCCGGTCGCCTTCATGGATCAGGTCCTGCTGCCCCTCGACTTGCCGTATGTCGGCAGAGAGCGTGCGCAGCGTTGCCCTGTCCTCATCGGCGAGGCGAGCCCCATGCTCAAGCTTCATGACCAGCGGGTTCGACACGGGCACGTGTCTGGGTATTGTAGAAAGCAATTCCGTCATTCAACAGCTAAATAGATAAATTATAAAACTGTCAAATCATCATATTTATTATTTGTAAGCGTAGGAATGCAAACTTAGACTTGACAATACCATGAAAGGCTCGGCGCGCTGGGGTACGCTGTGACCTGACCGGTATTTTGGACTGGGCCACTTGCGAGGCTACTGCATGGTAGCGGCCATGGGTAGCCGGAAGGCTACGTCCGGGAAGCTGACGGGCGCGGGCGGGCGGCAGCTCAAGGACGAGTGCGGCCTCACGCGGTTGTAGGTGTTCTGCCAAAGACCGATCACGGTCTGCGCTTCTTTCAGCGAGTAGACGATTTCCGGGCGTGATGGTGTGGACGCCTCCTGGAGTGGGCTCTAACACCACCACTCTGGCACGCTGATGCCGTCGGGGGCGTCCACACCATCACGC
>NZ_JBAWTG010000254.1:0-3855 GCF_037106235.1 Methylobacterium nigriterrae
ACAGCGCCTCCACTCAGCCCTCGGGTACCGTACGCCTGAGCAGGCCGAGCAGCGCTGGGCAACGTAACCTCCGTGTCCACAAAAACGGGGGAGGATCAAAGAGGCCGCGGATCATGTTGATTAGCTGCGTGCGCTGACGGACCAGAAGATCGCGCGTTCGGTGCAGAGACAAGCCCGCCTGTTGCTTGACGGACTTGATTGGCACGAAGCGCATGGTCGGGCCGGTGACCGCCTCGCGAGAAGCGCCTCGGCGTCCGCCGCATCGCTCTTGCCGCGCTTCACGTACGGCTTGACGTAGGCCGGCGGCATCAGCCGCACCTCGTGACCGAGGGCAGTGAGTTCGCGCGCCCAATGATGGCTCGTGCCGCAAGCATCCATGCCGATCAGGCACGGCGGCAGCTTGCTGTGAAGAAGGGCATCACCTGCGCGCGCCTCAGCGCTCGCTGGACGAGGACCTCGCCCGTGCGCCGATGGTGTGCACCCGAACGGCGTTCTTGGCCAAGTCGAGGCTGACGGTCGTGATCTCCATCGTGGCGGCTCCAGGCCCGTGCTGCGCGACAGCACCACCTTGGCGCTGCTACGCCGGGAGTGGGAGCCATCCACTCCACCTGCTTACCCGCCGCTCAAGCCCCGAAGCGGACGGGCCGTTATCGGCCAGCTCCAGTCAATCGCTTCGCGCCCGTTTCGGCCGTTCGGCGGATCAAGCGGTGTGCTTCCTGAGAAGGCCTGTCACAGTGGCCTTCGACGGGATCGAGCATTGCTTCATCGACCGCGACTTGGACGATCTCGACCACGCTACGGGATCACGGTCCACAGGAGCCGGTTGGCACACGCTGACCCTACGGGCGACGAGGATCCTCGTTCGTCAGCGGAGGGATAACACCGGGGATAACAGGGACAAGAGGAAGATGATCTCTATAGAAATGCCCCTGTTGTCGCCGGTTGAGGGCGCAACCTGCCGAGGGTCCGATCACGTTCTCGTCTGGACCTAACCGAAAGTCGATCCGCTTCGCGGTGCGGGGTAGAACGATACGAGCGCCTCTGTCTCGCCTACATATCGTGGCCCGGAGGCTGTTGGCATGGCAGCACCGGCCTAAAATGGATCCCTTCGACGATGATGCCGAGGAGGTCCATGCGTGGCACCGCGCCGGGGCGGGATAAGGCATGCAGGCGCCAATCACGACCAGAAGAAAGAGAGAGACAACACTATTATTTTCCTATCAGGGCCGGCCCGTCGTCCCCGCAGTCCTACGACGGATGGCGGCGGTGGCCCGACAAGGCAAGCGAGCTTCGTCAAGCCAAGCGCGCGACGTATGACGTTTGCTGGGCTTGCTTAGCTTGGCCTTATCGACCTACCTCTCAGCGGTAGCCGCATAACCAATTGCATTTTGCGTGCCTGCTCACCCCAACCCGGAGAGGCGACATGCTGATCAACCATGAGCGCCGTCTGTTGACCAAAGCCGCCCAGGCAGTCGCCGGACGCATCTCGGTCAAGCGCGAGCCGGATCGGACCTGGCCGGGTGACCACAGCCGCCTCTGCGCCTTGGCGAGCAACGGCAAGGTCCGTTGGATAGGGCAACAGGCTGGCCCACATATCGGCGGCATGTTCGCAACTTGGGAGATCACCGAGAAGGGCTTCGCCAGCTTGGAACTGCTCTCGGGCCTCCAAGCAGGTTAAGAGCTCGGTGCAAAACCGGCTGCGAGTGCGTCAAGAGTTTCATGGCCTCTCCGCCGCAACCCTGAAATCCAGATGGCATGACGCAAAGCCCTGCCGACCTCGCCGTTGGCCTATCCAAGGCTCGGCGAAGAGGCCTGGGTTGAGGCAGCTTGCGCCGATCCCATAGTCGCCGTGTCGTGACCTGCCGTCGCTCTATTACTGTCCGCTGTGCGTTCCCTCCGGGCAGCCCTTTCATGCATGAAGGTTTCACACTGTGCTCTCTCCCCGTTCTTTGGGCGCCGCTTCAGCTCCTCGCGACCGACGTCAGCGGAGGGCGCTGACCACCGCAGCGAAGAAGTCCGCATCTACGACCGGGGGCGCGCCGGTCGGCTTCGAGCGGGCGCCCCACTGGGCGATCACAACACGCTCCCTCGGGTTCACGTAGACGTACTGACCGAAAATGCCACGAGCCGTAAACGCGCCCTCGTTCGGCGTGCCTGCCGGGGCCCCGAGCGGCCACCACATGTAGCCGTAGTTGACGGTCTTCCCGCTCAGCTCCTTCGGCGAGCCTGCTTGCTCGAACCAGCCATCCGGGACAACGCTCTCGCCGTTGATCACACCCTTGTTCAGCACGAACTGGCCGAAGCGCGCGTAGTCCCGAAGCGTGGCGCTGAACCCGCTACCGCCTACCTCCAGACCGTTCGGCGACTCGACCCACCAGGTCGCGTCCTGCTCCATGCCGAGCTTCGACCAGATCTTCTCGGACAGGTACACGGAAACCGGGCGCCCGACTGCGGCACGCACGAGCGCGCCCACGAGGTGCGTCTCGCCAGTGCTGTAGTTCCACGCGGTTCCCGGCTCGTGGGCGCGCGGCAACTTGGCCATCATCGCCAGGATCGTGCCTGGGTTCCCCTCAAGTTGCAGCTCCAGCATGTGCCGCCGGTCCGACTTCGGATCGGTGTAGGTCTCGTCCCACTTGGCACCAGACGCCATCTGCAGGAGGTTCCTGACGCTCACGCCGTCGTAGGCGCCGCCTGCCAATTCCGGCAGGTAGCGTGTGACCGGGTCGTCGATGCTCTTGATGAAGCCATCCTTGATCGCAGCGCCCACCAGGGTCGAACTGATCGATTTCGCGACGGACATCGACATCCAGCGCGTCGCTTCGTTGTTGCCGAGCTCGTAATCCTCGTAGGCGATTTTTCCGTCCTTCAGCACGAGCAGGCCGGCCACCCGGTTGAGCGAGAGGTAGTCGAAGAGGTCGACGGTCCTGCTGTTGGACTGGAACTTCACGTCCGTCAGCGGCTTCGGCAACGCCTCAAGTTGGGCGGCGGCCCCACCCCGGTTCACGGTTCGGGTCGGGAACAGTCGGTCGATGTTCCGGAAGGTGTTGGCCTGAAGGTCGGGCGTGAGGCGACCGTCATAGGCCTGCTGCACCGAGCCAATCGCATCCGAGCGGCCGTCCAACCCGTAGGCACTGCCCACTTGGAGAGCGCTGAAACAGCACAGAGCGGCTGTCCCGATCTTCCACGTCGATCCCTGCATCGGTCGTCCCTTCAGATAGCGGTACCTGAGCCGACGCTCCGACGCGCGGGTGTCGGTCCTCCGGCCGATGTAGGCACAACCCACGGTGGTCGCCACGCGAATGCAACCGGACGGCGCGGAATCGACAGCCACGGACGTCTGGGACACTATCGTGGGATCCTCGAGCGCACCCTGGCATGGCTGGCCCACTTCCGTCGGCTCGCGGCCCGCTACGAGCGTCGCGCCGACCTCCACCTCGCGTTCCACACTCGTCTGCGCCCTTACTTGTCGAACGTAGACAACCCGGTTTTGTCCCTAACTCTAAGCTAGGCGTCTCGGGCCGATTTGAGTGGCGCGCTGTGTGATCGAGAATTGCCGATTGCAGCCGAGCATGATGTGGGGCTCCCGGCGAGGCACCAATGAGAGTGGCTCCAGGCCTGACATCGCTGAGTAGGAGCTTTCAAAAGGGCCGTGTTCTTAATGATCTCAGGCCCGCGTCACGCTTCGCAGAGCTCCAAACAAACGGGTGAACCGCTCCGGGTTTTCCGGAGGCCATTTGGTTTGGGTCAGGCGGCCAGGGCTTGGACCTCGGCCTGGGCATAATAGTGGGCTTCCGCCTCGGCGGGAGGGACGTTGCCGATCGGTTCGAGCAGCCGGCGATAATTGAACCAATCCAC
>NZ_JBAWTG010000255.1:0-3715 GCF_037106235.1 Methylobacterium nigriterrae
CATCTGGGCGCCCATGTTCTCGAACTTGTCGGCGAGCTCGATCTCCTTGGCGACGGTGACGCCGTCCTTGGTGATGCGCGGCGCCCCGAAGCTCTTCTCAATCACGACGTTGCGGCCCTTCGGACCGAGCGTCACCTTCACCGCGTCGGCGAGGATGTCGACGCCCTTCAGCATCTTCTCGCGGGCATCGGACGAGAAACGAACGTCTTTGGCAGCCATGTGCAGAGATCCTTCTGTGTTCAGGATTGAGGCCCCAAGGCGCCGCAGAATAGGCGGCCTCGAAGGGCGGGTCGGGAATGTGTCAGGGCTACCGCGTGCTAGGCGACGACGCCCATGATGTCGGATTCCTTCATGATCAGGAGGTCCTGACCGTCGATCTTGACCTCGGTGCCCGACCACTTGCCGAACAGGACCCGGTCGCCGGCCTTGACGTCGAGGGGGTTCACCTTGCCGGACTCGTCGCGCGCGCCGGAACCGACGGCGACGACCTCGCCCTCCTGGGGCTTCTCCTTGGCGGTGTCGGGGATGATGATGCCGCCCTTGGTCTTCTCCTCGCCCTCGATGCGGCGGACGACGACACGGTCGTGCAGCGGGCGAAATTTCATGTTGGGCTCCGATCAGACAGCGGCGCGAGAACATGGGCCTGTGGCGACGCCGCCGTGGCAGGACGGGCGGGTACCAAACAGTCCATATGGTCGCTTCTTGATGACCTTAGCACTCGTGGAGCCAGAGTGCTAAGGTCATTGTCCCGACCGCCACCCGATCATTCTGGGACCAACTCGACAGGTCACTGCGCATCCATGCTACGCCTGGAGACACGTTGTTTCCAATGTGGCTCACCTGCCCGCGCTCGACTTAATTCTCGCGGATGCTTGGCAACAAGCCTCGCGCCAATTCTCCGGAGAGACCTCATGCGCATTCTTGTCGGCTGCGAGATGACCTACGATTTTCCCCGGCCTACCCCCGTCATCGCGACACTCAACGTCCACGCCTCGCGCTTCTCTGATCTAGAGCGGCCGGACCACTTGATCACCAGCCCATCGGTCCCCCTCGACGGCTACCGCGACAGCTTCGGCAACTGGTGCAATCGCATGGTCGCCCCCGCTGGCCGCTTCACCCTGAAGACTGACACAGTGGTACGCGACCACGGCAGCGGCGACATGCTGGATCCCGATGCCGGGGAGGTCCCCGTCGAGACGCTGCCCTCCGACTGCATTCTGTTCCTCCTTGGCAGCCGCTACTGCGAGACCGACCGTCTTTCCAACATCGCCTGGGACCTGTTCGGGCACTTGCCCCCCGGCTGGGCCCGGGTTCAGGCCATCTGCGACTATGTCCACGACCGGATCGCCTTCGGGTACGAGCACGCGCGCCCGACCCGCACCGCCTTCGACGTGTTTGAGGAGCAGCAGGGCGTCTGCCGCGACTACGCGCATCTGGCGGTCGCTTTCTGCCGCTGCCTCAACATCCCGACCCGCTACTGCAATGGCTACGTCAGTGACATCGGCCTGCCCCTGCCGCACGCGCCGGGAGACTTCGCGGCTTGGATTGAGGTTTATCTCGGCGGCCGCTGGCACACCTTCGATCCGCGCAACAACAGCTCCCGCATCGGCCGGATCCTGATCGCCTACGGACGCGATGCGGCCGACGTGCCGCTGACCCTGACCTTCGGGGCAAACACCCTCACGGAGTTCCGGGTGACAACAGAGGAAGCGCCACCCCTTTCGTGAAACGACGCACCGGGACACGAAGCACACCGACGGAGCAATCTCACAAATTCCAAAATCTCAACGCCGTTCGGCTGCGTCGTAAGCCGGACCATCCGCGAACCTTCGGCCGTCCGCTGCCCCACATGGCAGATGCAAGCGAGACACCCCATCCTCAAAATGATCACTTTCACGCCGAACCCTCATTCCCTGCGGGTCGCTCCCTCCCAGACCGAGCCCGGGCGCTTTGATTGGGCAATTCTGAAGGACGGCGCGGTGGTGCGCCGATCCATCCGCTCATTCGGATCAGAAGGGACCTCGGCTGCAGACGGCGATACGGGGGCTGTCGCAAACTCTCGCGCGGGACGCAAGAGGGGCTGGTTTGGCCTTGGCTTCAGACTTTATTAACCGCTGGAAGTCCGAAGCAGGGTGCGAGCAGGTGGTTCTGCTCGCAGACGGTCCGCGCGCCGGCAAAGCCGAAGCCCTTGCGCAGCCACAGCATGGCTTCGAAGCCCTGGATGGTGCGCCGGGCTGTGGCGAAGGAGCGGAAGCCGCCGACCCGCGGCATGTTCTTCTTCACCCGGAAGTAGTCGCTCTCGATGCCCTGCTGCAGGTGCTTGGTCACGTAGTGGATGGGCGGCGCACCAGCAGGCCAGTCTTCCGAGATGCGGCGATGGCGGGCGGATACGGACCCCGCCGCGTCCGCCTTGGCTCGGCGCTTCAGCTTGGCGGCGGTGGCGCTGAGGATCATGGGCGGCCTCTGGGATCGGAGGCGCAAACTCTGGCCGTATGCCTAACGAGCCGTGAACCTCAGAAACTTTGCGACAGGTCCTGCGCGGGATGTTCATGGCATGCCGGAATGCCTCGTCGAAGCGGATCCAAGCCTCCGGTCCGTGGATCAGGTCAGCTGGCTTCGACCCGAACCAAGTGGTGTCCGGTATGAGCCCTTACTGCAGCAATACGAGGATGGCGGGCGCGGCTTGATCAAGTACATTGCTCATCAGCTCATCCCTCCTAATCAGAGAGCGGCATTGCTCGCCGAGCACTAGGTCAGTGAATCCACTCTACCTTCACCGAATTATCTTTGCTCTATTACATATTCGCGAGTCGCAAGTGCGCTATATCTGTAATAGACTTTAAATACGCGGCGGAAGTTGCCTATAAATCCGATTTGCACTCGATCGCCATGCCGAAATTCGGCACAACACAACCTCCAACCACAGGGTTGTCGTCGGCCGGTCGATGAATACCTCTCCATCGGCTTGGGGCAGTGCGGCGTTCACCTGAGCCTTCACGGGGCAAGCTGGTCGAGCCTGTAGTCAGGTCATGAGAATAGACGGGAGCCATCCCGTGCTGACGTTCCCTGAGCGAGTTGGGGAGCCCGGGCCGACCTTCGAGGCTACCGGGTGGCGCGGCAGCTGCGGCATCGGCGGAACCGCTATAGTTCTGCGCAAACGCGGCAGGTGTACTGAATCCCAGGACGAGGGCTCCAATAGCTACGGCAAGGCAGGTTTTCATGACGATGCCCGATTGTCTCGGTACGGTCTCCGTCAAATATCAGGGGATCAGATCCGCGAGTACCCGGGGCCGCTCTCTCATTGTCTACCGTATGTGGATACGAAGAAGCGCATTATCAAGGGCGGCTCGATAATTTTTTAAAGGAAGTATATCTCTATATTTCAGATTGCTTTGTCGCCAGCGAGAGGCAGATTCCAAACTCTCATCTACTAAACTTGATTTGGCTAGCGAAAGGCATGCCTGTCGAGCCGCCAAACGGCAAAATTCTTAGCGAGAATTAAGACACGCGCCTGCTAAGCCCGTGGGTTGTGAAGCTTGAGCACGGAGGGCGCCTGCCAGACGAGAACAGGGCGGCGTCCCAGATGTTCTCTGCTGAGACCCGGCAGCTCGAGCTGCAGCCCGACCTCATCCATGGGGGCGATCGGGTAGAGAACGCCCACTTGGTCATAAGCGGCTTCGCCTGTCGTTATTGGGTTCCAGCGAACGGCAAACAT
>NZ_JBAWTG010000256.1:0-3695 GCF_037106235.1 Methylobacterium nigriterrae
TGCCATCGCAACCCGCTACGAGAAGACAGCTTCAAGCTTCATGGGCGTTCTCTCGCTCGCAGCCGCTCTGGACTGGCTCAAGAGCTAACAGGCCGTAATTTCAACGATCCACATTCAGCGTCGCTACGAGAAGTGGTCTCTTGCTTGGCACTGCTCCTGCGGCGCTTGCCTTTGGGCGTTGGCCGGGGCTTGCACGCCTCTGCCGGTTCTGAGCCAGGCTGAACGAGCAATTTTGGGAGCCCACCCAAGTTCCTGTGGCGGACTTTGAGAGCGACCTCGGTCCAAATCAGCCTTTCCGTTCGATCCCCTCTCACCCGTGCTCGCCGGGCTCTCTCGCAAGCCTCGTTGAAGGCGGCACTGCCGTAGAACTCAATGAGGCTCGCCACGTCCGATCTGATCGCCTCATTTGCGATTTTTTGCGCGTTGCGCATGCTGTTTTCGAGGCGAAACATCAAACCCTCCCGCATGCACTGCAGCCAGATTTTCGATGATGACGCGAGCTACGAACGGAGTCATCCTGGATTGAGGGTCCGGTGAGGTACACATCTCGCGGCCAAGAGGGCTTTTACATGTCGGGCCACTCGGTTCACATCAAGCTGGACGGGAGAACCTATTCCGGCACATTCAAGGTTGACCGGAACTTCATGACCGTCACGACGCCGTACGGCAAGAAGACTGTTCAGGTAGATAAGCTGCAACATGCGGCACTCGCACAGAGGCTGTTAGAAGAACTTGTGCGGCAGGAAAAGGCGCGGAAGGGCTCGCTACTCTGATCGACGTTTGCGGCCCACTGCAGAGCGCCGGACCTACTCCATCTGCGGGTGGTAGGGACTACCGGAGAACTCAACCTCCGCGACCTCCAAGAGGCGGATGACCCGCTGCCCGATGGCGCGCAAGGCTGCGACAAATTCGGGCTCATTGTCGGCGGAAGCCAGCACCTCCGAGCCGGATGCACCGCCTGCCGCCACAACGTGGAGAAGACCGGGATTGTCGCTGCAAGCGACAATGCGGACGGCGAGCGTGCCGACCCTTCCGAGTTCCTCAACTGTCTTCCAGCGCTGGTGGTGGACGTTCGCAGAGGGCCGGACGAAGTGGACGACGTCACCCATGCACGGGTACTCCTCCACGAGGGCGAGCGCAGTAACCATCTTCGCACGTGTCCGCACCTGGCGCACGTCGGGGCGCGCCTGCGCCACCAATCGCACAGAGAGCGCCTTCCCGTGAGGCTCCGAACACACTGAGCCAGCAACACGAACGCACTAAACAAGCACGATGTCATAGCCTCGGCCGTGCCGCTTTTCGCAACAGCAGTGCTACTGGCGGGCTACCATCAAGCGTACCCGCCTGCTCAGTGCCCGCCTATCGCGGCACCGGAAGTGCCAAAATCGAGCTCGTGAGAGTTCTTTGCTGTTTCAAGCGCTGTCCGGTGCTGGGTGGTACAGGCGGTACAGGTGGTACTCGAAGGGGAAATCTTGGGCGGGGGCGGTACCGAAGAGGGTACAGGGTGGGACAGGTAGGCCGGGGATTGAAGGTCCGGTACCACATTGTCTCGCCCCGGTACCGCCTGGGCTCGCCTGTCCCTGCTCTGCAGTACCACCTGTACCCCTTGTACCGCCCGGTGAGATGGCCTTTTCACACAGCGGCTTTGCCTAAGGTGCGCGGCCTCTGCGGCATCGCGGCAATCGTCCGATCCTAAAAGCCGCTGCCATAGCCGAGTCGGTAGCCCTGGCTGTCGCCAAGGTGGACGGAACTGCGCGTGGCGCCCCGCAGCTTCGAAATCAGCATGGCCTTGGCTGCCCCCGAGCTGCGTTCAGCGCCCCTGGAAGATTGTGCAATGCGCTCAGGAGCTTGCAACATAGGCATAACGGCCGGCAGAAATTGTTGCGTACCAAATTGGATCAAAATGCTCCCGTGAGGCTTGAACGGTAACTGCGCGGCACAACTTGGGTGCAGTGCGGCAGTCGAAGCAAGAAGCTTCGTTGGCTACGCCGGATGTGCTTATGTTCTTACATAGGTACATTGAATTCATAATCGCATCACAGGCAGGAAACCCGAATGGCTTTCAACCAGAACGCCGCTCAGAACAACCAGCACGAACGGAGCAGTCAGATCTCCGATGCTGCCAAGGAAAATATGGACAAGACCGCCGAACAGGGCGCGCAATTCGCTGAAGCCGCTCGCGCTGGATTGAACAGGATTGCTGATCTGCACGACCGATCGGCTGAGGATACGAAACAGCTTGTTCAGAGAAGCATGGAGACCGTCTCCCATCAGGCCCGTGAGGCGACAGATCGCTTCACACGGACACTGGGCTTCACAGGCGAGGACAGCGAGCGCCTGGCTCGCCAGTCCAAGCAGAACCTGGAAGCTGTCACGCGCTGCGGCACGGTGCTGACCCAAGCCTTTCAGGATGCCTCGCGGGGCTGGTTCGAGCTGGGGCAGCGGCAGTGGCAGCGCAATCTCGACGGCTTGAACCGGCTGACCCAAGCCAGATCCGTCCAGGAGTTTGCCGCGATCCAGAGCGAGCTGGCTCGAGAAGGGCTCCAGCACCTGGTCCAGGATAGCCGCACCGTCGCCGAGACCTCGCTGCGCGGGGTCGAGGAGGCCAGCAAGACCTTCTCCAGCGCAGGCCAGCAGGGCTCTGCTGTGACCCGCTGAGGTTTGCCGCGCCTGAGCCCGATAGATCTAGGCTCAGCAACACATCGAGGGGCGGCTGCGGCGGCCGTCCTGAGCGGCAGCTTGGAGCTCAAGATGGTCTCTGCAAGCGCGCCCCTCATACGCTTCGAGCGGCACTGGTCCGAGCAGGACGAGCACCATGCCGGTTCAGCGTCCGTGACCTCCCTTTGACATCCCACGAGGCAAGCATGACCACGATCAGGCAGTTGATCCAAACCAGCCCCACGAAAGCGAACGAGCTCTTCGTGGCCCTCGCCGACACCTCGAACAATGCGGTGAAGACGCGTGAGCGTCTCCTGGGTGACCTCAAGACCGAGCTGGAGCTCCTGGCCCAGCTGGAAGAGGAGCACCTGTTCCCGGTTCTCCGCAAGCACAAGGAAACCAAAGACCTCGTCAGCGCCGCCCTGAACGACAACAAACAAACCCGTAAGCTGCTGGCTGAGCTGGAGCAGACGCCCAAGGGCAGCGAGGAGTTTGGCCCGAAGGTCGTCGAGCTGCGGAAGGTCTTCCAGCAAAGTGTGCGGGATGAGCGCAAGGAGCTGCTCCCGGCAGTCCTGAAGGCGCTGAGTGACGAGGAGGCACAGGCCATCGTCGAGAAGATCGAAGAGGGTAAGGCCGAAGTCGAAGAAGCCAAGCGGGCCGAGGCTGAGCAGCGCCGGGCCGAGCAACGGCAAGAGCGTGAGCAGGCCGACAAGCTCCTCGCCGAGCAGAAGGAAGCCGCCGAGCGCGAGCGGGAGAGCCGCGAGGCCGCCCGGCAGACGGCCGAGCAGGTGGCACAGACTGCTGAGGCTGCCGCCGAGAGCACCCGCCAGGTGGCCCAGAGCGCTGCAGAGACCGTTCAGCGTGTTGCGACCGCCCCGTTGAGCACAGGCTCGCTGTTCTTTGATGCGATGTTTGGGTTCTGGGGCCTGCCGTCGGGTCGTTCCCTGGCGCGCTCCGGCAATGCCTCGGCATCCAGGAACCAGCTGTCGAGCCAGGACGAGGAAGTCATCCCGCTGGCGGAAGAGACGCTGATCGTG
>NZ_JBAWTG010000257.1:0-3666 GCF_037106235.1 Methylobacterium nigriterrae
CCGCGCGCTCGCGGACTTCGGGGGAATACGGTGGGGTTCGCTTCGTCATGGCTCCAGTCTCTCAAGAGTTGGAGCCTCTGAGAAACCCGGCGCGGTTCATTCCGCCCGTGGGGTCGACGCTGCGTCGCGTCTGCGCGAGGACGAAGCCCTCGCCCATCAACTCGCATAGCGTTAGGCAGCGCTCAGACGCTTGGTGTTTGCGGCAACATGCTCGCGGTAGCGCGTCACAACCATGTCGTAGGAGCCACCCGTCATCAGCGTGCCGGACGCTTCGATGAAGGCGCTGACCTTCTCGCTGACCATCTGCTGGGCCTCGGCCTGCCCCTCAGCTCCGCCCCAGGCGAGCTTCACGAGCCGAAGCTCGACGACCTTCTGAGCCTCCAAGGCAAGCAGGGCGACAGCAAAGGGGTTGTACATGCATGTTCCAGGTTGCGCGGTTCTGGAGGCCCGCGGCTGACACAAAAGAAAAGGGCGGCCGAAGCGACCGCCCCTCTGACTGATGGTGAACTATCGATCGTTGTTCTGGTTCAAAAGATGGGCGGCTCAGCGAACGAGCGTTGGGGTCTGCGCGACGCTCGTGAACGCCTTGCTGGCCTCCTCGACGGCGCGGGCGGAGGTCTCGGTGATCGCCCGACTATCCTGCACGATGTGCTGCAGGCTCTCGCGGGCCAGCTCACTCTGGACCGCGGCAAACTCCTGAACCGACCTGACACGGGTCAGCTTGTTGAGGCCGTCGAGGTTGCGCTGCCATTGGCTCTGAGCCAGACCGAACCAGCCGCGCGAAGCATCCTGGAAGGCTTGAGTCAGAACTGTGCCGCAACGCGCGACCGCTTCCATGTTCTGCTTGGACTGGCGGGCGAGGCGTTCACTGTCCTCACCAGTAAAGCCCAGTGTCTTCGTGAAGCGCTCGGTAGCCTCACGCACTTGGTGCGAGGCGGTCTCGACGTTTCTCTGCACGATCTGTTTGGTGTTCTCGGCGGCCTGCTCGCGCAGATCAGCCATCTTGTTCACGCTATCGCGAGCGGCCTCAGCGAACTGCTTGCCCTGCTCGGCGGTCTTGTTGATGGTCGCCTTTGCAGTGTCGGCGGCCTTGTCGCTCTGCTCGGACTGCTTGCCTGGATTGGAATTCTGGTTGAATGCCATCTTGGTTTCCTTCCCATATATGCTATGTATTCGCCGTACCTAACATAGGAGAATAAGTGTAATATTCGTAGGCGGCGAAATACAATGCTGCGATTACCGCATTGCACCTAAGTCGTGCACGGACGAACTCATTCAAGTCCGGAAAACAAAATTCTGCCATTGTTTACATCTGACGAATTTCGTCAAGCGTTATAGGCTCGGGCCAAGGCGTTGGCCGCATTGCACAATAGGACCATGAGGGTCCTGGAGCATCGGGCAAAAATAAAAAAGCTAGGGTGGCGGGCCAGCTTCGATGCAGCTGGTCGGGCGCGTTGAGCGTGCTGCTCTTCGGTGTGGTACGGTCGGCCTCAGCCCGCCTCTGCTGCCGAGCTGATGGAGGGTATGCCCATGCGCTTTGATCGCAATGCCCGTGGCGAGTGGCTCGTTGACCCGAACGAACTCGCGCGCAAGCTCGGCATCACGGCTCAGCTGCTGAAGACCGAGACGGCCCTAAGGCTCGTCCAGACACATGTCGTGATGGGGCGCGGGCCAGATGAGGGGCTATCTCGGGTAAGGGTCCGGTACCGAGAGTCGATTTGGCAGGGGGTCTTCGACTGTAACGGTTTCCTGATCAACGAATGCCGCCTGTCGCCCGACAGCCTGCCGGAGGACCCGGTTCACTAGGACGCGCTGTCGAGGAGTTGCTCATGCCTGCGGAAACCAACCGAACGGGCCTCGCTCAGACTGCACTCGACGCCTACTTGCGTGCCGAAGGCGCTGACCGTCGCTCAGAGGGGGGCGTTCCAACCTGTGAAATCGTCGACCTGATCACCGATCTGCTCCTGCTGGCTCAGCAGCGGGGCTGCGATCCGGCCTCGGTCGTCCGAAAGGCCGAGAAGCACGTGCTCGCTGAGACCGGCCGGGGATATTGAGGTCTCGCACCGCAACTCGCGTGGCGGTTCTGGATGGACGCGGCACCCGCATATTCCGGGGCGACACTGTCGACCCACTCAGGTACTGAGATGGGATTGGCCCGCGCCTATCAAGGGCGGGCTGAGAGATGCGCTTGCATGGAGCGGTGCATCCGGAGCAGCCTCGTGTAGGACATCGCGGGGCTGCTCTGTGCTCGGCAGTCGAAGTGACGGGCGGAACAGCTGTCACGTTCAGCGTTGCAGTAGGCTTTTTCGCTTTCAGGATGCCCCTTCGTTACCCACGGGCGTCGAGATGCGGATGCCCCGCATCTGTGAGTGCGCGGTCCACAGCCTCGATGGCCAGGAGGAGGCGCGTCAGATCCTCCGCCATCGAGACAGGCGCCAAGTCGATGCTGCCGAGCTTCTTCGCAACGGCGCTCCGCTGCCTCACAAGGGCCGAGCATGCTCGATTGAGATCCTCGATTTCATCCGTCGTCATGAGGTCACCTTTCCTTTCACAGACATGGCCCAGCTGGTCCCTGTACTCCTTCATGAAAGTGACGCCGATGGCCCCGACGTAGCGGCTCTGGCCAGTTCAGCCGTTTCGGTGATCGCTGCGTCACCGAGCCAGATCAGCGCCTCGTCGAGCGCGTCGGAGGGGTGCTCGATCTCGGTGAAGGGCAGTGGCCTCTGGAAGCTGTCGAGTGTGTGCGGGAGAGCCAGTGCCTCTGCCGCTCACGCAGGTTGATCTCAGCGGCATCGATGCCTGCAGCATGCGCGTCATTGCGACGATGAGGAACGTCGGGAAAGCAGGGACCGACCTGACCTAATGCACGTTGGTGTTGGTGGCCATGGTCCATTGGCGAGCCTCGTCAGCCTCTCCACGCATGTGGAGCGCTGCGATGGCCAACCCTCAGCCGGCCGGGGTCTGCCCGATCTTACATCGATTGATCACGCTGATAGCCCGCATCACAGGTGAGCCAGGGCCAGCTGAGCAAGGGCGCCTGATTGATCAACTGACGGATCTTGAGACGCAAGCCCTGGAGACAGGCGCCTCAAGCCGGACAACCGAAGCCATTCGAGCCGCGAGGCGCTCGATCCGGGTCGCCAGTCTCATGCCCCAGCCATCAGGCATGCGCGGGCATTGAAGTGCGCCCGGGTGAAGGGAACGAAATCTCGCATCTGCGTCTGCACTCGATGCGTGGCGGATCCGAAGATCACCGGCCGATCACAGGCAAAATCCGTATTGGGGATCATAATTCATCGAGCGCTATCAAAGCAGCTGCGATGACGGCCCGAGCCTCGCGGATCACCTGCTCCTCGCGGTTAGAAAAGCCTGTCTCGGGTTTGAGCGGGAGCGGAAATTCCAGCGCAACGCGACGCGATGAGGCTGGATCATGAGCCTGATCAACCAAGACCACTTCGCCCCTGTTTCCCTTGATACTGATGGCGATGGGAAGCAGCCTCATTCTGCGGCCTTACTTGAAAGGGGCAGAGGCATCACCCCCTCAGCCATTCGGGCCGCGATCAGAAGTGAACCGCTCCGGGAATTTCGGAGGCTGTTTGGTTTGGATCAGGCAGCCAAGGCTCGGACCTCGGCTTGTGCATAGTAGCGTGCTTCGGCCTCGGCGGG
>NZ_JBAWTG010000258.1:0-3664 GCF_037106235.1 Methylobacterium nigriterrae
TGGCCGCGTCCAGCGAGGCATGGTGGAGCGGAACGCTCTTGAGCGCCGTCCCTTCAACAGGAATGATGGCGAAGCCGACGTCCTCTCGGATTTCGCCGAGGTGACGGCCGAGTCTGTCCTTGAGGCTCCAGGAAGCTCCCTTCGATCCTGTCGGGGTGAGGATGACATCCATGCCGCGCTTCCTTCGTCTCAGATAGCAGAAGTGAGTGAACCAGCCTGCTTCTCCTGATCTGAAGCCGCCGCCTGCGTGACGCTGAAGAGCGTTTTGACGCTCGGCGGTTCGAAAGGCCATAGAGCGCTAGCGGCAGTTCAGGTCTTGTCGGCCCCCGGGAGCGGGCCACCGGCATTCCCACCTCCGATTGCCCCACTAGCCGGGTTCAGCATCACGATCCCCTCCGGGAGCGCAGGCGCGCCATGAGCAGCCTCGGCATCGTGCCCGAGCATGCTCTCTATCTCACGGATCAACACCGAAGGCCGGTATGGCTTGGAGATAAACCGCGCACCCACCGGCAGGTCGCCGGGGGCGGGGCGCATCTTGCCAGAGGTGACGATGATCGCGATGGCAGGCCAGCGCTTGTGAACCAGACGAGCGAGCCAAAGCCCGTTGATCTCACCCGGCATGTTCCAATCGGTCAACAACACCCGCACGTCGGCTCGGGCCTCCAGCAAGATCATGGCCTCTTGAGCGTCATGTGCCTCGAAGGGCCGAAAGCCAGCATCCGCAAGGATGTCAGTAGCGATCATCCGAACCAGGAACTCGTCTTCTACGACGAGTATCCCAGGGAGTCTGTTGTCTGGGCCGGAAACCATCACCACACCTCGACGCCCAGGACGTGACCGTCGTCAGGTCGAGGGCTTCTGAGGCACTCTGGCTCGGCGATGATGGTCGCCAGGACGGACAATCCCAGCGATGGACCGCATGTAGAGCAGATTGAGCTTGTGTATGCAATCACACAAGCTTCTAGGTGTAAGGCATCTCATAATGTTAGAGCCTAGGCGAGCCCGCAAAAAGCCCTAAGAACGTCGTTAAATCCTTGATTTGCATGATGTGTAGGAGATTTTCCGAAACACGATATTCGCCGTATGAAGGGAAATCTCCTGCGCTGCTTCCGATGTCCGGCTCTGTCAGGCAGCCCTGAAAGCGATCAGCTGGGAGTGCTCGGAGGCGCTTAAGAAGCCAAAGGTGCCAGCCTCTGCTCAGCTCCAAAGCGGCTAGACAGTATCCGCGCTCGGTCCGGCGGAATTCCGTATTTCTCGGTAAGCTCTGTTATGAGCTGAGACAGTTCTTCTGGTGTAAAGTTCTTCTCACGCACAGCCCCAACCAGCGCATCTGTCGCGGCCATCATCTTAAGGCCATGCTTGATCTGGACCATCGAAGGCATCGGAACCTTGCGGCCGAATTTCATGGAGCGTTCCATCGTTATTTCTCGCCTCTTACACGTCGGTGCGGAACGTTCATGAAGTGAGAAGCGTATTGGAGGCTCTCAGCTCTGGACGCGCATTAGAGGGAAATTCTGCGAAGAGGGTAGTGTTCCATGTCGCCCGTCAGCCATTGTTTTTGTCTTTTTTCTAAAATCGCCTCAGCCTGGTTGTAAATGTGCCTCTGATGGCGTAGAAAACAGGCATCGATCTTTGGCCAGACATACGGCCGTTCCGCCTACTCAGGCGTGCGCTCTGCATTTCTCCCATATTTTCGACGATGAACGACCGAGCGCGTGCGCGCACGCGCTTGTCATATCCTGTTGCCTACCAAGATACGGAAATACCTATGAGCATCGGCACTGTGAAGTGGTTCAACGGAACCAAGGGCTTTGGCTTTATCCAACCTGAGGACGGCAGCAAGGACGTATTCGTCCACATTTCCGCCGTTGAGCGGGCCGGCATGCAGAGCCTCCAAGAGGGCCAGAGGGTCTCCTACGAGATGGAGGCCGACCGCCGCACCGGCAAACAGTCAGCCGGCAGCCTTCAGGCCGCCTGAGCCTTGCTCGTCTGCCCATGACGAGTTCCGAAGCCGTTCCGCCTGGAGCGGCTTCATCCGTTTCTCGCCACCAGCGCTGAGCCGCGGTGCGCACAAGGAATGTACGTGGGTCAATTCAAAGCGAACCAGATCGTCGACCGTCTCGAGGCCGCTGCGAAGGCGCGCCAGGCCACACTGGCCCGGTTCCGGGCACGTCCCGCATCAGATGACCCCATTGTTCTCGCACGGCAGGCTGCGCGGCGAGCTGTCATCCAGGCGCGAGAGGTTCGGGGCAACGAGCGAGAAACGGCTCGCCTTGCAGCCGAGGCCCAGCGCGAGGCAGAGGCGCTTGCTGCACGGGAGCGCGAGGCAGCCGAAGTTGCCCGGCAGGCTGCCGAGAAGATCGAGCGGCAAGCCGCGCTCGCGGCCGAGCAAAAAGCTGCACGTGACGCACGCTTTGCAGCCCGCAAGGCCAGAGCGCGCCGATAGATCGCCCGCGTTCTGCGGACTGCCGAGCCCCTGGAGGAAATCAGTTGTCCCACAAGTTCAAGGTCGGTCAGCACGTCCGGCAGTCCACAAGCGGCTATGTTTACGCCAAGAGTGTGGCTGGTGGCCTCTTCGAGGTCGTTCGCCTTATGCCGGAGGACCGCTCGGGTGAGCCATCGTATCGGGTGAAATCGGCTGCAGGTGAGCGCGCCGTGCAGGAAAGCGAACTCACCCTCGCCTCCTGATCTGGGAGGGTTCAGGCCACTCAGGCTTGGTGTACTGGGTTGGCATTTCAGGCGCGCTTGGCGCTCACTCTGACAAGATCCCTTGAGTATGGCTAAGCGACTGAAATTGAAGCCGCAGGAGCGGGGCTTCGTGCTGTTCGATGTGGCCTATGAGGATGGCTCCCGCGCCTCCAATCGCCGCGTTCCGATAGAGATTTTGGGCGGCCTTGACGGTGATAAACCCGCCCGCCGTGTTATCGAGGAGCAGGACGAGGCGATTGCGCAGAAGTCGGGCCGACCCCGCTCGCCTATCCAGGACCTGACTCGATCCGTGATCAAGGGCCCGAAGCTGACCTCTGGAGATCGTTGACACTTAGGCGGACAGCCCGCCGACAGATCGTGATCCCGCGAGGCTGATCTGCTTCCTCGGGGCATATTGGTGCTCCCCGTGCGTCGGGCGGGCGTAGCGCTGGCGGGACTGCGCGTAGATTGCTTCACCGAGCTCGCCTTGTTCCCGCTTCAGCACACTCTCGTCGCAAGTCGCGGCGACCTTCAAGCCGAGTTCGTGCGTGTGGCTGCGGCCGTAGAGTGGGCTTACGAGGTGACGCTGACCTCGACGGACATGCCTTCGGGGGCGTCAGCCGGGCCGCTGAAGCCGCCCATCAGGGGCACGGCTTGGCGGATGTCGCGCGCGACAGCGACCGGGATCAGGTTCGCGCCGCCCACACTGCGGTTGGTCGGGTCGAAGGTGATCCAACCCGCGCCGGGAAGGTAGACCTCGGCCCAGGCATGGGTCGACCCACCATCCGCCGAGCCTAGCAGGGCGCGGGTCGGATCATGGAGGTAGCCCGAGACGATCCGGGCTCCGAAGCCGAGGCTGCGGACGGCCTCGACGAACAGGGTCGCGAGATCCCGGCAGGAGCCCACACACAACGCAAGGGTCTGGCTCGGCGACTGCGTGCCTTCGTCCTCGCGCGCCTGGTAGCCGATGCCCGCA
>NZ_JBAWTG010000259.1:0-3662 GCF_037106235.1 Methylobacterium nigriterrae
TTCCATCAAGAGCCTGCGCTTGAGACTGGCGCGTGCACTGGTCCTGTCCCTTCACCGATGTCCCTGCTGCCATCGCTCGTTTGTGACACAGTAGTACTATGACGGCCGCTGGTATCGGTGGCGGCGGGCCAGCCCGGGGCAGAGTGAGAGCTGATGACGACGGACGAGCTGCCCCGCGGCTATGCGATTGAGGTCTATCCGGTCGCCCGACCCGCGGGCCAATTCGGCTGGGCGATCCGCAAGCACGGCAAGCTGTACGAGCGCTCGGACTTCACGTTCCCGACCGAGCAGAAGGCCTACGCCAAGGCGCTTGAGGCAGTCGAGCGCGACGCGCGAGGCGAGGTTCAACGCGACCGGCGTTGAGGAAGGCCGCACCGGCGGCTGATGCGCGTAGTTGGCAGCCAGTGGGGTGTAGCGCCCAGCCCGCGCGGGCTTCGTCAGGGTGCTATCGCGGCCGCGACGGCGGCGAGGAGAACCACGGCGCGTGGCCCGGCAAGCTTCGGGTCGCCATGGCGCAGCTCGCTCGACAGTACCGCCAGCGAGGCTGCCGACACGACGACGCCGCCCAAGCGGCGCGTTGCGGCCGGCAGCATCAACAGGCCACCAGCCGTTTCCGCCACCGCGACGGCCTTCATCTGGTTGTTGGTCCAGCCGAGATGGTCAAACATCCGCGCGTATCCGCGCTGGCCGACCAGCTTGTCGGCCCCCGCGAGCGCGATGGCGGCGCCGAGGGCGGGAAACAGGTATCTCACGGTCGCGTCCTCCAGGTCTCCTCCAACGCGGGTGACCATCGCGCGTTCGGGTACGCACCTTTATTCGCCTTCGGAGGCCGCGAGGCCGCCGCGGCTCTGCGTTCCCCGACCCGAGCCGCCGGTGAGGTGCAATTAATTGCACAAGTTGGGCGCAAATGCTGGCCGGCACGCCCGCTTCACGCTCGCCGCTGAGATCCCGAAGTGCGCAGCCGTGGCGGCGATGCTGGCAGCATTCTCCCGGCGCCAGATCGCGACAGACTCGTCGTCGATGGTCTTCTCTCGGCCGAGCGCCTTGCCTTGAGCCTTCGCGCGCTGAATGCCGGCCAGCTGCCGGGCTTTGATGCTGGAGCGCTCCAGCTCGGCCACGGCCGCCAGCATGGTCAGCATGGCCTTGCCGATCGGAGTGGACAGGTTGAAGCCCTCACGCAGGCTGATGATGGCGACCTTCTTGGCCTGCAGCGCCTCCACCGTGCCCAGTACGTCCAGGGTGTCGCGTCCAAGCCGGTCGACGGCACCGACGATCAGGGTGTCGCCCTTGCGGACATATTTCAGCAGCGCGGCAAAGCCGGGCCGGTCAGCTGCCCGCACGGTCCCGGACACACCCTCGTCCGAGAACCATTCCTCGATCTTGTGCCCCTGCTCGATGCTGTGACGTTGCGCCTCGACGCTCTGGTCGCTCGTGCTGACCCGGATGTACCCGATGACTGCCATACCGCCCCTGAACTGGCTCAGAATGCCTAGCTCATAATGTACAGCCTAGCTCAAAGCTCGGCAACACCTCTGAGCCGGCCCAGCCGCCTCATTCGGCGCTTGGTTCGCAGGGTGTACCTTTTGACCCAAGCCGGCGCCGATGCTCACGGCCTAGCTGGCATGTGCTATCCGTCCCGGCAGGCCGCCTTTGAGCATTCGGCGGCCTCGCCCTCTCGGCAGGTGGCGGAAACAGCCGAGAGCCGGCGGCCCAGATCCAGACGTCGGTTCACGTCTCAATCGGGCTGTCCACACATCCCTGTGCGTGAGAAGATCAAGCCCTTGCATTCGAGGGATATGAGCGTATTGGCCCGATCTTCATTGTAAGATCGGATCGCCAGATGGCTGAAATCGAAGAAGCTCTCAAAGACAACTACCTCGAACTCGCAGGCGACATCGTGTCGGCCTACGTGTCCAACAACCCTGTGCCTGTGGCAGAGCTTCCGGCTCTCATCGGAAACGTTCACGCGGCGCTGAATGCGCTGGCGGCCGGCCCGTCCGCCGCGGCCCCGGCGGAGGAGGTCGAGAAGGCGACGCCTGCGCAGATCCGCAAGTCGATCACGCCGGATGCCATTATCAGCTTCATCGACGGCAAACCCTACAAGACGCTCAAGCGCCATCTGACCGGCCACGGGCTCGACCCCTACAGTTACCGCCAGCGCTACGGTCTACCCGCCGACTACCCAATGGTGGCCGCCAGCTACGCCGCCCAGCGCTCGGAACTCGCCAAGGCAATCGGCCTTGGGCGGCTGGGCGGCATGGCACAGGATGACGCCGAGGAGGAGACCTCTCAGAAGGCTCCGAAGACTCGCGGGCGCCCGAAGAAAGCCTGAGGCCCGCGCAGCACGTCGTTGATCATCCAGGCCACTCTGCCCGACATCCGCGTCAACGACGGTCGACGCGGATGTCGGGGAAGCCATGAGCACCAAGTTCGTCGCCTACTACAGGGTGTCCACGGCCAAGCAGGGCGCATCCGGCCTGGGGCTGGAGGCGCAGCGCGCGGCGGTAGTTCGGTTCCTAGAGAGCGGCCGGGCGGACGTGGTGGCCGAGTTCACGGAGGTGGAGAGCGCCAAGCGGGCCGACAGGCCAGAGCTTGCCCGCGCGATCCAGGCGTGCCGGGTCTACGGCGCCCGCCTCGTGATCGCGAAGCTCGATCGGCTCAGCCGCGACGCGCACTTCCTGTTGGGCCTAGAGAAGGCCGGCGTGGACTTCGTGGCCGCCGACATGCCGAACGCCAACCGCCTGACGGTTGGCATCATGGCGATGGTGGCCGAGGAAGAGCGCCGCCTGATCTCGGCCCGGACCAAGGCAGTCCTGGCAGCCGCCAGGGTGCGCGGGGCCGTCCTGGGGGGCTACAGGGGCGCCAGGGTCACGCCGGCCGGGCCTAGGAACCTCGCCCCGGTCATCACAGCCATCCAGGCGACCGGCACGACCTCCCACGGCGGGATCGCCGCGGCGCTGAACGCCCGCGGCATCCCAGCGCCACGGGGCGGGGCGTAGTCCGACGTGCAGGTCAGGCGAGTGCAGGCAGCCGTTCCATAGTGGCCCTTCTGCGAATTTCGCATCGCCTTACGTGCGCGAGGATGAGCTTATCGAACGCGAGCATCGGCTGTGGCTGGATCGCGGTTCACACAGGTAATTGCCGCCTCGCGCCAGCTCGATCAGCCTGACCCTGTGCCCTGTAAGCGACCAGGGTGGCAGGCACCGGCCGCACCCGGCGTTCTTCCCAAGGTGCCGGCGTCGCGGCCGGCGCCCCCTGCCTGGGTCAGGGCCCCTGTCCTGCATTCCGGGAGGGCTCATGGACGTGGTCGCCACGCCGGTTGCAGAGGACGAGACGGCTTGGTGGCTCACCGACCTGCTCGGGCGCGCCCTCGGCGCAATCCGGAAAAGCCCGTGGTCGGACGAGTTCGTCATCGTGCCGGAGTCGGGCAGCCGGCTCCGCGGTGTGCCTGCCCTTCACGCCTCCCTCGACGACGCTCTGACAGCTATCGAAAAGCATCTGGGCGGCACCTGCGAACTCAACCCGATATGAAAGCCTGAATGCCCTGCCTGTTTCCATAAAGGCACTTACGCGAAGGGGAGCGCGCGAATTATGCGAATTCGCCTGCCGCGTTCCAGCTGGGGAGCGATCAGTGCAATCTCTCGGTCAGCCCAGGCATGATG
>NZ_JBAWTG010000260.1:0-3639 GCF_037106235.1 Methylobacterium nigriterrae
CGAGGACAAGGTGAAGGGTCTCGGCTTCGGCGCCGACGACTACCTGACGAAGCCCTTCCACAAGGACGAGCTCGTCGCCCGCATCCACGCCATCGTGCGCCGCTCGAAAGGCCACAGCGAGCAGGTGATCGCCTGTGACGATCTGGTGGTGAACCTCGGGGAGCAGCAAGCCTGGATCGCCGGCCATCGCGTCCAGCTCACCGGCAAGGAGCACCAGCTCTTGGAGATGCTGGCTCTGCGCAAGGGCTCGACCTTGACCAAGGAGATGATCCTCAACCAGCTCTACGGCGGCATGGACGAGCCCGAGATCAAAATCATCGACGTCTTCATCTGCAAGCTGCGCCGGAAGCTGGCCAATGCTTCGGGCGGCAAGAACTACATCGAGACGGTCTGGGGCCGCGGCTATCATCTGCGGGAGACCCTGCCCCGCTCCGCCGTCGGCTGAGCGCTGCCGTCTCGGCCAAAAGAACGGCCTGAGGCGACACTCTTGAGCGCAGACGCTTGCCCAGTGAGCGAGAGGGCAACGGCCGGGTTCATGCTATCGACCATGGCGCTCGGCATCAGGATCGTAGTCCCGCGCTCCTTGGTGGTTTCGTAGATGATGTTCATCGCCCGAAGCTGCAGCGCCGCTGGGTGGTCTGCATAAACCTCGGCTGCCTCGACGAACTTGCTCGCGACCTCGGCTTCGGCCGATCCAAGGATCACGCGGGCCTGCTTCTCGCGCTCGGCTTGGGCTTGGCGCGACATCGCATCCTGAAGCGCAACCGGGATCGCGACGTCACGGATTTCCACCGACATCACGGTCACGCCCCACGCAAGTGTTTTCCGTCCGATGGTATCGCGCAGGTGCTCGTCGGCCGCCTTGCGATCCGACAGCAGCGCCGACAGCATGGAAGAGCCGATCATCTCGCGAAGCGAGGTCTGCGCCACGCGGTCGATCGCTTCGCGGTAATTCGTGATCTCCAAGGCTGCGCTGCGGGCGTCGTGGACGTGCCAGAAGATGATCGCGTCGACGTTGACCGGCACCGTGTCTCTCGTCAGGGCCTGCTCGGCATTGAAAGCCGTCGTTTGGATTCGCTCGTCGATCACGGCCGCCACACGGTCGATCACCGGGATGATCAGGAACAGGCCCGGTCCCCTGACTCCCAGAAGGTTGCCGGCACGCAGAATGACGAACTTCTGCCAGGCATTGGCCATCTTCAGCGACAGTGCGATCAGGATGGCGATCAGAACGAGGGGCGCGCCCGCCCAGGGCTCGCTGTGAACGCCGAGCGCGATCCCGGCGAGGCCAGCGGCACCTGCCAAAAACAAGCTGATTGGGTTCATGCTGGTTGCTCCTCGAGATGAGCGAAGCCCCCAAAATTGCCGCGCAGCGGCACGAAAGGTGCCGGAATTGGCTTCCCTTGACCGATTCACCAAGCCAGGAAGCGCCATTTCGCGGATCGCATCGGGCGGCGAAGCGGGTAAGCTATGCCCCCGCCGCTTGCTATTGCCGCACCTGCGAGCTGCGGCCGGGGCATGTCGCCCACCACGCGGTAACTTATCACAGAAGAGGGAGAGGAGGCTCCGATGCCACGCTATCTCTTCAACGTCCGCGATCACCATGGACTCGAACAGGACTTGGAAGGGATCGAGTTGCCAGACCTTCATGCCGTCCGCAGGGAGGCGCTGAGAGCCTCCAAACGCATAGTCGCGGATTATCTGAAAGGTGGAGCTCCTTTGGATGAAGCTCTTCGAAGGGCTTTTGAGGTCGCCGACGAAGCAGGGCAGATCGTGCTGACCCTACAGTTTGCGGAAGGCGCGCAGGCCGATCTTCGCGGAGGCAGGCCCCTGACTTGAGACATGCGGCAGTCGACCGGCATAACCGCGAGTGGGCTGAGCGGCGACGTAGCCCTGACCGTAGTGCGGATCAGCGACATCGCGCGAAGATCATCAAGGGTTTGGCGCGCAGCTATCCCGGCGGCCACGCAGTGTGAGCTGAACCCTCAGGCCGAGTTGCCCTGGTTGTGATATGATTGGTCTCAGCGGTGCACGGGCAGCCCAGCTGACGACGGAGCTTCGCCATGCATTTCGCACGCGACAGCCATGGCAAATGGATTGTTGATCCTGAACTCTTCGCATCCAGGCTCGGCATCAATCCCGCTCATATTCAGCGAGACATCCTGCTGGGCCTCGTCACCAGCTCTGTCCAGGCCGGCGATGGAAGTGGGGAAGGCTTCTGGCGAGTGAAGATCCAATGCCGCAAGGTAATCTGGAATGGCGTCATTGACGATGGCGGCGCACTGATCAGCGAGAGTTGTCACTGACCGGCGAGCCTCAATGGGCACGTGCTTTTGGCTGCTCAATACGGCCACGGTTCATTTACGACGGCACCTTCACTTCAGTCGTCATAAACTTGCGATGAAGTTTGCGGCCGGCGTCGAACATCTGCGACTGCGGCTACGGCTTCACCGTGATGCTCGCAGCTGCGCCGACTGTGTGCTTCCAGACCCCTTATCACCCCTCCAGGGGCCCCCCTCCCCTCGCCTCCCGATGTGGGCTAGCAACATGCCTCGTGCGGTACTCCCGGTGACGCTAAGCCCGGCCGCCGAGGCGGTGCCGCATCGGCAGCAACAACTCTCATCGCTGCTGGAGGATGCATCGGCAACCCAATGCCGCGGGTTTCGCTGAGGGTCGGCCCTCCCGAAAAGGCCGTCGGACGACAGCCGCCGTCCGTCGTGAGGACACGGACACAACAGAACGGTGATGATAGGAAGATTATGGTGTTGTCCGTCTTTTTCTCTCCGGTCGTGATTGGTCCCGGAGCGGCCAGTGCTGCCCAGATGCAGTTTCACGTGCCGACCTCCCCGGCATCATTGGCGAGGTCTCGTTCAGGCCCATACTGTCCTGTCATGGGCCGCCGCCCCTCCCCGCTTGGTCAGCGAGAATGAGGCGGGCGAAACGTTCTACCCCGCACCGTGAAACGGACCGGCCTTCAGCTATGGTCGGACAAGAACGTGATTGGGCCTGCAGCAGGTCACGCCCCTCTTCGGTCGGGGATAACAGGAGCATTTCTATAGAGATCGTATTCCTCCCTGTCCCTGTTATCCCCGGGGTTGTCCCTGCCGCCAACGACCGAGGATCCCGTCGAACACGGAGTCAGCGTGTGCCAGCCCGGCCCCTGTAGACCGCGATCGTGCAGGCGTGGCCGGGATCGTCCAAGTCGCGGTCGATGAAGCGCTGGCCGATGCAGGCGTGATCTCGTACCACCTACCCGCAAGCACCGCTCACGATTAGCAAAGTTGCGTGACGCCCTGCTGCTTATTGTGTTCCCTCATGTGCCTCGTCTGAGGAACTCGCGATGTCCGATGCCCTTCAGCATCAGTCGGCTGCCTCTGAAGCAATGACCAGCTCACCCGGCCGCTTAGGGCTTCGGGCCGCGTACGGAGCCAAACAGCTCTCCCGCGTGGCCTGGTACGTCGGTCATGGTCTCGCCATGCAGCGGTTAGCAGAGCTTGCTCGCGAGCGGGGCCTCGAGAGTACCCGGCCTCGTGCCCGGACCAGTGCTCCTGTGCCCGATCGCGACCGCCTCTTCCAGGATTTGGTGGCCCTCTTCCGGCGAGACCTCGCCAATGTCGAGGCTGGCATCTACCCGCTGCC
>NZ_JBAWTG010000261.1:0-3460 GCF_037106235.1 Methylobacterium nigriterrae
TTCCGCTGGACCAAGACAGCCGACGACATCCTCGCCGCCATCCAGCGCTTCTGCCACCAAACTCTCCAGGTCAGAGAGACTAAGGAATCAGGACACTAGGTTCAGGCGAGGCATGACGGCGTTCACATCGAGGCTGGCAGAACGACCTGAATGCGCCATTCCGGTTGTTTGAAGCCAACCGATCACTTCTCCAGACCGGACATGCCGACGTCGGATGCCAATGCCTATCGACGGATGGTGAAGCTCGCAGCCGATCAGGTATAAGCAGCCCCTCCGCTTCTGCGTCGGCCCCGAAGCGATCGCCAGCGGACCTTCTCGGTTGCAAGGTGGAAAGAAGCGGGAGACGGCTCTCCGGCCGAGTGCAAGCGATGGGATTCCAGGAGCCGCTGGAGGTATTTCATGGCCTCCAGGGCTGCCGATGCGACACGCAGATGGTCCGCGCATCCCGCGTTTTTATGCAGGTTGCTGATGGTCTTCTCTGCCCTGTCAACGAGGCACGCGCCTTCCGCAACGTACCCGTCAAACTCCGTCAGATCAGACATTTCTCTGGCTCCGCAATGATCGAGGACCGACGAGACCGCCTGCGTAGCTGGACCTCCAAGCGAGTTTGGAAATTCCCGGGCTTCCTTGGAATCGAGGAGGGGAGCCGGCTGCCCCGGCCTCAGGCTCCCAAGCCAGAGCGCTCCGTTCGACGCTCCTTCGTCCACCCGCCTTGCTGGGTGGACGTTGGCGTTGGACTTCGCCTCAGGCCATCCCGCTTCGGTGGGCGCGACCGGCTCTTGAGCGGTCAGCCTCGCAAGGCCCTCACATCCTCGGTGGTGAGCCCTTTCCCGCCGATCCCCCATTCGCCGCTGCGAAGTTCCTGAACGCGAACCCACGTGACGCCGCGCATCGCTTCTCCTTCGATCTCGACCATGGCGTCGGTGACCTTCTGGATCATCTCCTTCTTCTGGGCCGTCGAGAAGACGCCTTCGATCAGCTGAATGTCGACGAGCGGCATGGCCGTTCTCCCGTGTCTGGCCCGGAACGATTCCGTGGCCTGCGGGCCTAGCCTTAGCCGCCTTTCCTAGCCCGGGCTTGAAGGTAGCCTGCAGAGATCAGGGAGATTACGCGAAGATGTGCTAGAGTTTCGCAGCGCATGTGCTCGTCTGCGGGGCGCCGGCGATGGTCTACCTCTTCGACGCGTTCGAGCTCGACGTCGACCGGATCGAGCTTCGCCGGAGCGGAGTCCTCCGTCCGGTCGAGCCGCAAGTTTTTGCTCTGCTGCGCCTCCTCGTGGAGAACCGGGATCGGTTGGTCTCCAAGGAAGAGGTCGTCGGCAAGGTCTGGAATGGGCGATTCATTTCGGATGCCGCCATCTCAAGTCGCATCAAGTCGGCCCGCCACATCCTCGGGGACGACGGAAAGGAGCAGCACTTCATCCGGACCCTGCACGGCCAGGGCTTCCGCTTCGTCGCCGATGTCAGGACCGGTGCTTCCCGACTGACGGTCCTGCCGTCCCCTCGACACATTGACGAGGACCTGCCTGAACCCACCGAGCCCGGCAAGCCGTCGATCGCGATTCTGCCCTTCCGGCTCGCTGGGCTCTCGCCCCTGCGCCCGGCCATCGGCGAAGCGGTCGCCCATGATCTCATCACCGCCTTGTCCAGATTGCGATGGCTGTTCGTCGTCGCCCGTGGATCATCGTTCCGCTTCCGGCCAGATGACTTCGATACTGTCCGCATCGGACGGTTGCTCAACGTGAGCTATGCTCTGTCCGGCTTCATCGATGTCTTCGCGAGCAGGGTGACCATCACCGTCGAACTCGCCGAGACGCGAACGGGCGGCGTTCTCTGGGGCGACTGCTTCGCGAGCACAATTGACGATATACATGACCTGCGCGCCCGCATCGCCGCGAGCATCGTCGCGGCCCTCGAGATCAGGGTTCCTCTCAACGAGGCGGCGCGGGCGGCCCTTGCCGTGCCGAACAGCCTGGACGCGTGGTCCACCTATCATCTCGGCCTCAGGCACCTGTACCGGTTTAAGCGCGGCGACAACGCCACGGCAACCGCGCTGTTCGAGCGCGCTGTCGCCCTGGAGCCCGGGTTCGCACGGGCCTATGCCGGCCTCTCCGCGACGTACTTCCAGAGCGCCTTCCTTCGCTATTCCGAAGATCCGGGCAGCGACGCGACGGCCGCACGGCGCTTTGCCGAACGCAGCGTGGAGCTCGATCCACTCGACCCTTTCGCCAACGTCACGCTCGGGCGCGCGTTCTGGCTGACGGGTGACATCGATCGCAGCCTTCCCTGGCTGGAACGCTCGACGGATCTCAGTCCGAGCTACGCGCACGGATTCTATGCACGGGCATGGGCCGATACGGTGTCTGAGCGCGACTTGGACGGGAGCAAGAACATCGATGCCGCTATCTCGTTCAGCCCGCTCGACCCCTTTCTCTACGCCATGCTGGCGACCCGTGCTCTGACGTGCCTGATCCACGGCGACACCGGACAAGCCGCGACTTGGGCCGATCGGGCAGCGAGATCACCCGGCGCGCATGTGATGATCTCGATGATCGCCGTGATCGCACACACGCTCAACGGGGACCCTTCGCGCGCGGCCGTATGGGTTGCGGACGTCCGTCGCCGCCGCGGCGATGTCTCCCAGGTCCACTTCTTCACGTCGTTCCCCTTCAGGGACGGTGAAACGCGACGCCGGATTGCAAAGGCCATGGAGGACAGTGGATTTCATTGACCGCGCTGCCTCGGCCGCGTGCGGGAGTCAGCGCTCGCCAACCATATCGCCGCCTTGCGGCTCGGGCATTCATCTGAGCGCCTGCAGCGGCCTTGACCCACAACGTCGGCCCAGACAGTGACAGCTTCCGGAACCAGCGGAAGGTCGCAGATGCGCCCATTGCCGTCCTTCAGCGGTCCTCGGCGGCTTCTCCGAAGTGGACGCTGCGGCAGCCCAGGTCGTGGGTCTCGGGCGCGCCATGAGCGGACGTGCGGCTACACCGCTCTCAGGGGCAGCTATCCCGATGAATGCAGACATTGGCGGACTGGGCGTTATGGAGCACCCGGCTCGCATGAATCTGGCCTGTAACCGCCGGACTTACCGCGTCTCCGGCCGAGCTAGGAGGATTGCTGTGCGCACGGCCGCCTGCCGTGCCGGCCACGCCATCGTCGGCGACCGCAAGATCGCACGGGCAAACCGGTCCTGCCGAACGGCAGCGGCAACGTTGACCACATAGCCTGCGGTAAGGGCCGCGAAGGTAACCTTGGGATCCGCCAGGAACGCATCGGCCGCTTCATGAACGTCAGCGGCCAGAACGATACCCTGCTTGATCAGCTCGCTGATGGTCGGACCCGTCACCATAGCACAGAACCTAGAGCTGTTCCCGGTCAGGTAGCGACGGCCAAGTCGTTTTCGTAGCCGGCTGCGGCGAGGTAGTTGCGGCACTCCTGCGGAGTGAAGCGCGTGAAGG
>NZ_JBAWTG010000262.1:0-3364 GCF_037106235.1 Methylobacterium nigriterrae
GCAGGACGCGATCGAGGCCGCGGGAGCTCGGCTCATGTACCTTCCGTCCTACAGTCCCGATCTCAACCCGATCGAGCAGGTTTTCGCAAAGCTCAAGGCCCTACTGCGCAGCGCGGCAGCCCGCACGATCCCCGATCTCTGGGCGGCGATCCGGCAGGCTTTCACCCGCTTCACTCCGCAGGAGTGCCGCAACTACCTCGCCGCAGCCGGCTACGAAAACGACTTGGCCGTCGCTACCTGACCGGGAACAGCTCTAACAGGCTCAGGATTGGGCCTTATGTGTAGGTCGAGTCGGAGGCGCGCGATGTCCGGAAAGCGATGGATGCCTCAGATCCTGAAGAGGCTCAACGAGCACTGGCTCGTTGTTACGGTACCATGGGACATGCCGGAAGGTTCTCACGAGCTCAATGACTCTATCCTGATCATCGACGGTCGAGACCACAGGGTGATTGGCGACGAAGTTGATGACCGCCCGCTCGCGAAAGGCGAGCTCATACAGATCCGTGTTGAGCCGGTGACGTATGCCTGAGGCTCGCAACGACAAAGCCTATGCCGGGGGCTGGCAGGATGGATGGAGGCGTACTCGAGCTCTTGAGCAAGTATGCTGGTTTAGATACGACGCCTCCACTTGCCCTGTGGTGAACGACGGGGAACGAGGCGTCACCGGCAATCATCGTGCCCCTCCGGTTCCTTCGGCCTTCATGCCGATCTTCGCCGCTTGTTCGATCAGACTCACCGGGACGGCACTGGGTTCGGCTGAAGGAGCGGAGTGTCACCGCAACTTGCTACACGACCGGTTCAAGCTTCATCGGCGTCCTGTTTGCCGGAGCCGTCCCCGGGGTCCCGATTGAATGCGAATGACCGTTTGTGGAGGTCAGCAGCCTCGACAGACGCCATCCATGGTCCTCTTTGTCTTTGCATCCCACGCCTTGTCGCGCGCCACATGCTCCCTCCCATTCCGCTCCCTCGCATCCTCACGCTTCTTAGCTTCTGCGCTCGAGGGATCGAGAACTGCGGCCTTGATTGACGACGATGTTGGCGTGGTCTGTCTGTGTGTGGGAGCGGCAGCCGTCAGCCCTCCGATCGCCAGAATGGCCGCCAAGAAACGGAGCATTGGTTCCTCCATAGATCAGAAGACAAATTGCGAGACGAAAAGACCGGCCCTTTTGGATCAAATATGAGCACCGCCCTAGCCAGTTCCGAGAGAAAACAGCTGCCCGGCCTCACCACGGCGAGCTGCGCAGCTGACCGGCAGTATTAATGTGCTGCCCTTCGTGACATTCGGGCAGATCGGCAGTGTCTGTTGTCCGCTCACGGGACGAGTCAGTGAGTGGCGAGTGCTTCCGGCAGCATCTCTTCCCCAATCAGAAACCCGGCACTGTCAAAAGTGCCCTGCCACGCCATTTTGCCAGCACGAACGGTAATCCGACTCCGCCCCTCGCACTCGTCGCTTTCTGTCTCAAGGAAACTCTTGAGCAAGCCCAATCGGATCTGATGCTGCAGGTATCCCGTTGATGTGCCGAATTTCCGGGCGAGTTCGCCAAGGTCGACGATCCAATCGCCGCGCTCGTCTAAATCGAAGTGCATGGAAGTGCCCTCATCAGCTCGGCGGCAGATGCAGGGCTGAGGCTGACCCTACCACGCCGGCTGGCTCGCGTATACGAGAGGCCTTTCGGCATCGAGTACACTCGTCACGCGGGTGACGCTCCCTTCCTGAGCCGAGCAATCGAGAGAGGCAGCTTTGAAGCTTTGCTTGCGTAAGACAAGCTCATCGGTTCTCCAAAGCCTGAATTGCCGCGGATAACAGATGTTTCGCTTCTCGCGCGACGTGCTCCTCGCGCCAGGAAAAAGTATCTTCGAAGCTTGCAGGGAGTGGAAACTCCAAGACGACCCGGCGCGATAAATCTTGCGTGTGCGCCTGATCAGCGAGCACAACGCAGCCTTTCCCATCTCTGACGCTGATCTCAATTACTTGGAGGTCCATCGGGCACTCTCGCAGAGCGCGACTGGCAAGCTGCCGTCACCTGCGAGAAGTGGTACCTCGTGCCATCATGCGCCACCTGCTTATCGATCTTGATGTAGGGCGCTCCGGATATCCGGATCGGTCGAGCACCACCTGCCCTACCCCGGCTGACTCCAAACCCGCGTCGTCATTGACTGTGCCACGGCTTCGCGGTTGTCTACAATCTCGGCGTACTTCGAGACAGGCCGCCTCAGTTTTGAAGTTGCGCCCACCCTTGCCTCGAGAGTGCATGCCGCTAGCCGGACTGTCAGAACGGGTCTCACGTCACTGAGCAGAAGCAGGCGCTGCAGCCATCCGGCCGAGCGCGAACAGTGTCGATGCCAAGACGACCATCGCGGTCCTCTCCCGGGGCGCGCAGAACGATAGCGGCCCTCAGCGGTGACTTTCTGTTTGGGCTCAACCCGCCCAGCCTCGAGCATTGGCTGGCGTACGGGGAGGCGCGGCAATGATGAGCCTTTCCTCAGCCTGACAGCGCGTCGGCAACATCGACGGCGATGCCGCGCCTTTGGAGTACGCTGATGACCCGCAGCCTCATATCGTGAGTCAGCCCAGTGATACGTAGGTGGACGGTGCTGCCACGCGCCGAACCGGTTACCCAGAGCCGGTACAGCAGGCCTTCCGCTCGCAACGGCGACAGAAGGCGTGCCGATCCAGCGCAGACCACCTCATTGTTCATGGCGATGAGTGCTGCGTTCATGCCTGCCTCCGTAGCCCTAACGAAGAGCTAACGCACAGAGCGTGGCCGCTGTCCGGTCCAATCTGGCGCAAGGTGCTATCGACTTTCAATCGTGATGAATGCACCGTAAAGAAATCTGCGCTACATCCTGAGTGGCGCTCGTCTGGCGGCGCGCCGTGTTGCGACACTTGCGCTTACCCACGTCGCTGATGTGCGGCTAATCTTCAGACAGTGGTAGCAGATCACCGCGCGACAGATGCTGGCATTGCCCGATTTCTTTCAAGCCGGGTCAACAACGCCCGCGCCTGATCCGGCGGAATGTTGTAACGACTCGTCAGGTCTCCTATGGTTTCGGCCAGCTCCAGTGATGTGCAGTCTCTGGCGCGCAGGGCGTCAGCCAAAACATCAGCCGCAGCCATCATCCTAAGTTCGTGCTTGATCTCGATCATCGACGGCAAAGACATCTTCCGCCCAAAATGCGTAATGCGCCTCATAGCAACTCTCCAATTCTGGTTGCATATGCGAGCGTATTTGCCAGAGGGGAGCCGCTTGAGTGAGGTTGTGGCTCGTAATTACCCACGGGGTGCGCCTGAGCGCGGCGTGCGGCAGGCGACGGGCCTGGAGGTGCCCCGCCTCGCCACTTGCCGGGAGCCGGTATCACTGAT
>NZ_JBAWTG010000263.1:0-3289 GCF_037106235.1 Methylobacterium nigriterrae
ACGTCCGCCGGGAAAGCCGGCAGCAGCCTCCTTTCAGGAGAGGCTTGGAGGCTGGGCGCTTACGTGCTCTGAGTGGTGCCATAACTCCCCTTACGCGAAGGGAAGCGCACAGATTATGCGAATTGCGTGGTCTCGCGCGCGCATCGAAGCCGCTTGAAAGCCTCGGGCCGATCGTGCTCGTCTCCAGCGCATGATCAAGTCCGAGCTTGTCGCCCGCATCGCGGCGGAGAACCTCCACCTCTACGAGCGGGACTGCGAGGCCGTCGTGAACGCGATCCTTGGCCGGATCGCGGACGCGCTCGCGGCCGGCGAGCGGGTGGAGATCCGTGGCTTCGCGGCTTTCTCGATCAAGGGCATGCGGGCGCGCCAAGGCCGCAACCCGCGGACGGGCGAAAGCGTAGCCGTGGCGGAAAAGAAGGCCGTCCACTTCAAGCCCGGCAAGGAGATCCAGCAGCGGCTGAATACCGAGACGCCTGATCTCCTGCCCGAGTAGCGCCGGGTAGGCTGAAGCAGCCTGTCGCAAAGGGTTTTTTCACTCGCTTGGGGCTGGCTACATCGCCAAGCGCCTGTTCCCCCCATTGCTCTCTCACGACTTGCCGGCTCCCACTGCGGGGCCGAGCATCCTCGTGCGCCCTGTCGCGAGCAGGGTAGCAGGCACCGGCCGCGCCCGTGTTCTCCCAAGGTCGCGGTGTTGCGGTCGGGGACCCCGCCTCCGGGATCCCTTGCCCCTGCCGGAAACACGCCAGCACACTTCGCGGCGCAGCTTGCCCCACGCACCCCGGACTTGATCTGGGGCGGCAGGCGCCGGCCGCACACGTTGAAGCCCCCTCGCGTTGTCGCGGTCGGTGGCCCCTGCCCGCATCCTAACTGGCGTGATCGCCTATGCTGGGCCTGATGTCTGGCATTCGTGGGCAGGCGTCGGCCGGCGGGGTGCTAGGAGGGCAAACCGGGGCACCCCGCCGGCCCATAACCCAGAGCAGTTGTCGAGCCTGATCCACGGCTCCCCTGCCCTCCCCGCTTCTTCGCTATTGTCCAGCACACCTCGACCAGCGTAGCCGTGAGGCAACCGAAGGGAGGGCCGGCAGACATGTCGATCGCGAAGCGCCAGCTTGCTGCCTCGATCCGCAATGCGGCGCACATCGCAGAGGGCGAGACGCTTGCCGCCTTCGTGCTGGATGAGGCGACGGAGCGCGGTCCGAACCCCTTCCCCCAAACCAGTGCCGGGGTCGTGCGCCACGTCTGGGCTGCTCGCAGCTTCGAATTCCGCGCGCTCGGTATCCAGTCCGCGGGTCTGCCGTGCCTCCTGACTGCACTTGCCGAACTGCCGCTCTCCGAGCCTCTGGTGCAGGAGATCCTGCGCTCGGGCCCCTACTCCCTCCACGCCTTCACCCACGGCGACGGCTGCCGGATGATTGGTGCCGTGCTGCACAGCAGGCCGAATGTCCCGCTGCCTCCGTTGGTTAAGCCGCGAAATTCTAGGCGAGGCAATCGGACTGCCAGCGTGGAGTCCAGAGCGCAACTCGATCTCTTTGCCAGCGCCGCCCTCTAAGATTGCTTTGCACAATCAAGAAGTTGCTGACGGCGCAGCCGACACGATACCGGATAGCTACCGGCTAGCTACCAAGGAGCTCCCATCTAGCTACCTGATAGCTCTCTGCTAGCACCCGAGTAGCTACTCGCTAGCTGACCGGTAGCTAGCGAGTAGCTGACCGGTAGCTGTTAGCTATCTGGTAACTATTCTCGCCCGATGATGCCTCGTCCGCGCGGCCGAGCAACAGGAGGCGTCATGCCCGTCATTGCCTTTGCCAACCCCAAAGGAGGGGCTGGGAAGACCACTACCGCCCTTCTCTTGGCGACCGAGATTGCAGCGAAGGGAGCAGCCGTCGCGATTATCGATGCCGATCCGGAGAAGTGGATCAGCCAGTGGTCCCGCCTGCCGGGCAAGCCGGACAACGTCACCATCATCGGAGACGTAACCGAGGACACAGTGGTCGATGCGATTGAAGCCGCGGAGCGCGAGGCTCAGTTCGTGATCGTCGACCTCGAAGGAACGGCTAGCTTGATGGTATCCAACGCCATCGGCATGTCTGACCTCGTGGTCATCCCTATCCAGGGCTCCTCCATGGACGCAAAGGGCGGCGCCAAGACGATCCGCCTCATCCGCAACCAGGAGAAGATGTCCCGGCGAAAGATTGGCCACGCCGTCGTTCTGACCCGCACCGGAGCTGCCGTCACGTCTCGCGCGCTCCGCAACGTTTCCGAGCAGCTGCAGGCTGGCGGCATCGAGATCTTCGCCACGCCGATCGTGGAGCGTGCCGCCTATCGCGACCTCTTCGACTACGGGGGCACGCTCTCGGGGCTCAACCCGTCCCAGGTGAGCAACCTCGAAAAGGCCATTCAGAACGCGCGCGAATTTGCCGGCGAGGTTATCGCCAAATTGCGGGCTACGGCCGGCACGCGGGCTGCTGCATGACGGAGGCGGGCATGAAGGACCGACCCTCACTCGGATTTGGCGACGAGCTTGACGATTTTGACCCAGCGGCGTGGTCGAAGCCAAAGCCTCCTGTCGCTAAGCCAGCCGCTGAAGAGGCCCGGAAGGCGGCCGAAGCAGCTGGCTTTCGCAGTAGGGAGCCGGGCAGGGCAGGGGAGTTGCCCACCGCCGCCTCCATTCCCACCCCCGCACTACAGCAGCGGCGTCGCCGAACTGGTCGAAACGTGCAGTTCAACATCAAGGCACGCGCTGAGACGATTGAGGCATTCACGCGAGTCGCAGACGCGAATGGCTGGGGCTTCGGTGAAGCCTTTGAGAGAGCAACAGAATTGCTCGAACGGGAATGCGCTAGCCGATAGCAAGCGGATAGCTAGAGGCTAGCTGGTAGCTACCAGTTACTGGCATTGAAGACGAGAGGCCAAGGCATGATCACGGCAGCCTTTCTGGGCATGCTCGCCACCGCCCTTGGAGCGGCTGCGGCCGGTGCGATCAGCGCGCCAGCCGAGAGGTGAGGGGAGTGGCTTCCGACACCGCTCAGCTCCTGCTCGAATTCGCAGCCAAGAATGCTGAGTTGCGTCTTCAGCTCGCCGAGGTGCCACTCCGGATACGCCCCCAGGGCGGCCGACAGCCGAAACGAATAACTGGAGCGGCCAAGCCATCCGCGCCCGTCCTGAATCAACCTCGAGCAAGGAAACGGCTTTCGAGCTTGGCGCTTGCCCGTTGAGGCCGCCGATCCCGCGATGACACTGCATTCGGCCGGCGGCTCCAAGGGCGCCTTAATCGTCGCCTTGGCATCCT
>NZ_JBAWTG010000264.1:0-3252 GCF_037106235.1 Methylobacterium nigriterrae
CGCCTCAGCCTCCGACGCCGCCAAAACCGCAACACCCCGCGACACCGGCAGACCAAACTCCCGCAATACCGCCTTCGCCTGATACTCGTGGATGTTCATCGTCCCTCCTCCCGTGCCGAGGGCGCCCGGCGGGCGCATCGGCGTCGTGACTGCCGCGTCTGCCGTTCTGACGACGGCTCTCATTCCGCCACGGCGGACTGTCCCCGTGATATGTCCGCCCGGCCCGTGCCGTACGAGCTGCGTCGACCGGCGCGCAGGCGCATGTCGCGAAGCTCGGCCGCCGGCCGCATCCCGCAATTCCAACAATGACTGACATTCCAGTCAGAATGAAACTGGTATGCCAGATTTCGGTATTGTCAAGCTCCGCCGATGCCGACGCAGGCGCGCGGCCGGCGGCTCGGATGACGGTCTCGACCGGGCTGTGCCGATAACGGCCGGTCTCGTCCGACGCGTTTGCGGTCCGCTCAGGAGCCCAGGATCGTGCCGACGCTGACAGCGCCGCAGCCCGCGAACTCGGCAGCCGAGAGCTTCTTGCCGCCCTCGGCCTTCAGCTTGAAGATCTCGATCTGACCGCCCTGCGCGGTGACACGGATCGACTGCTCGCCGACCTCCGTGACCTCGCCGATCTTGCCCTTCACGGCCCCGATCGTGCGGACGAGATGCTTGCGCGCGTCGAAGATCTGGAGCTTGGCCCCGTTCAGCGTCGTCCAGGCGCCGGGGGCCGGGTTCGCCGCCCGGATGATGTCGTAGATGTGGTCGACGTGGCTCGCCCAGTTGATCTGGGACTCGCGCGCGCGAAACCAGCCCTCGTAGCTCGCCTGTTCCTCGTCCTGCGCGATCTCGACATGCTTGCCGGCGACGACGAGGTCGGCCGCCTCCAGCATCGCGTCGACGCCGAGGGGAAAGAGGCGGTTGAAGTAGACGTCGCCGATCGTGTCGTCGGGGCCGATCGGGCAGGTCTTCTGCAGGATGACCGGCCCTTCATCGAGACCGTCGGTCGGCCGGAAGATCGAGAGCCCCGTCTCGGTATCGCCCTTGGCGATCGGCCAGTTGATCGAGGAAGGACCCCGATACTTCGGCAGCAGGGACGGATGGTACTGGATGGTCCCGTGCTGCGGGATGCTGACGAAGCTCTGCGGCGCGAACTGCAGCACGTAGGCCATGATGCCGATATCGGCGTGGAGCCCGCGCATCGCTTCCTCGGCCTCGGCGCTCTTCAGGCTCGGGAACTGGAAGACCCTGAGCCCCTTGTCGAGCGCCGCCATCCGCAGCACGTCGGGTCTCGCACCCTCCTTCTCGGGGGCGCAGAACACCCCCGCCACCTCATCGCCCCGCGCCAGGAAGGCCTCGAGCACGGCCTTTCCGAAATCCTGCTGACCGATGAAGGCGATGCGCATGGGCACTCCGGGCTGGAACGGACATCCCCTCCGCCTTGCGGGGAGGGGCAGGGGCGCCGCCGCCCCCAAGCGGGTCCTCGATCCTCAACACCTACCCGCAAGGGGCCGGGGCGTCGACAGCGGCGAGATCAGAGCAACTCACGAGACGCCTGACCATCGGGAGCCCTCCCGCTGCGCGCGACGGCGCGGCGGGAGTTCCGTGCGGGGCTCCTACTCCGCCGCGATCTTCTGCACGGCGCCGATGGCGCCGGAGCCGGAGATCTCGACGATCTCTTCGTCCGTGTACTTCAGGACGTCGCGAAGGATCTCGTCGGTGTGCTCTCCGAGGAGCGGCGAGCGCTTCACCTCGGCCGGGCTCGACGACAGCTTGATCGGATTTCCGACCGTCAGGTACTTGCCGCGGGTCGGGTGGTCGACCTCGACGATGGTGCCCGTCCGCCGCAGCGCCTCGTCCTCGGCGATCTCCTTCATCGACAGGATCGGGCCGCAGGGGATGTCGTACTTGTTGAGGATGTCCATCGCCTCGAACTTGGTCTTCGTCATCGTCCAGGCTTCGATGCGCGTGAAGATCTCGTTGAGGTGGGGCAGACGCGCCTTCGGGGTCGCGTAGGCGGGATCGGTCTTCCAGCCGGGCTCGCCGATGATGTCGCAGATCGGCTCCCAGACCGCGGCCTGGGTGATGAAGTACAGGTAGGCGTTCGGGTCGTTCTCGTGGCCCTTGCACTTGAGGATGCGCCCGGGCTGGCCGCCGCCGGAATCGTTGCCGGCGCGTGGGGTCGCCTCGCCGAACGGCACGCCCTCGCCGAACTGGCTGTACTCCTTGAGCGGGCCGTGGCCGAGACGCTGCTGGTCGCGCAGCTTCACCCGGCAGAGGTTGAGCACGCCGTCCTGCATGGCGCAGTCGACCCGCTGGCCGAGGCCCGAATGGGTGCGGTGGTAGAGGGCCGTGACGATGCCGAGCGCCAGGTGGAGGCCCGTGCCGGAATCGCCGATCTGGGCGCCCGTCACCATCGGCAGGCCGTCGCGGAAGCCCGTGGTCGAGGCCGAGCCGCCGGCGCACTGGGCGACGTTCTCGTAGACCTTGCAATCCTCGTAGCGGCCGGGACCGAAGCCCTTGACCGAGGCCAGGATCATGCGCGGATTCGCCTCGTGGATCTTCTCCCAGGTCAGGCCCATGCGGGCGAGCGCGCCGGGCGCGAAGTTTTCGACCAGTACGTCGCATTCCTTCACGAGCCGCCAGAGCACTTCCTTGCCCTTGGGATTCTTGGAATCGAGCGTGATCGAGCGCTTGTTGTGGTTCAGCATCGTGAAATAGAGGCTGTCCACGTCCGGGATGTCCTGGAGCTGCTGACGGGTCGCGTCGCCGGCGCCGGGACGCTCGACCTTGATCACGTCGGCCCCGAACCAGGCCAGTAGCTGGGTGCAGGTCGGGCCGGATTGCACGTGCGTGAAGTCGAGGATCTTCACACCTTCGAGAGCTTTGGTCATGGTCTGTCTCGATCCTGATCGGTTGCACGAAACGCTGGCGCCACGCCCGATCCGAGATCGGGGCGTCGCACGGCGCGTGGGGGTATGGCGCGAAGCCCCCGGTCGGCTCGGAACCCGAGCGGCGACCCGCACGCGTGGTCTGCGGTATACCCTATGACTTATACATCGTCTGAAGCGCGGTACTAGGCGGCACCCGGCCATCGGGCGCCGCATGGATGTTCCGCGACCTCCGGCCCGCTTGCGGCGGACCGGACGCAGTTCGGTCTGTCCGTCAGGCTGCGGGTTTTTTGCGCTGGACGCTGCTCTGGGGGTTGAGGCTGCCGATGTTGCCGCTCTCGGTTCCGGCGGCCGGGTCGATCTCGGCGTT
>NZ_JBAWTG010000265.1:0-3234 GCF_037106235.1 Methylobacterium nigriterrae
CTGTGCTCTTTGCCTTATCGCTTGCGGCGTCTCTTGCCAGGCGAGCTGCTTTCAGGCGCGCGGTGTTTGCGTCTGCGGCGCTGAGGGCTGGCTCGTCCGAGGATTTTGGATTCGAGCGATCCTGCGTCTTGGCAAATTCCGCCTCGGCCTGCTCTCGCTCCTTACTGTGGTCATCGGCCATTGTTGTCTCCTCTGAGCGCCTTTAGATCTGCCTCACCTTCAGACCTGGCCTGGATGATGGCGACATTCTCGCTGGCCTTCTCGTGGACGGCCCATACGCTCGGGCCAGCGGGGAAAAGCTCCGTATCCATGCCGTCCTCTCGATCCCAGCGAGGGGCATCCGCTGGTACCACACCAGCGATGCCCCCAGTCCCGGCCCGTTTCCTGGGTGGTACAAGCGGTACAGGTAGTACTGCAGAGCGGAAGCGGGTGGGACGGTCGGCGGTACAGCAGGTGGGACAGCGGGCTACCGTCCGCTGCCGGCGAGATGCCGGTCCCACCCTGTACCCTGCCCGGTACCGCCTCCGCCCAAGATTTCCCCTTCGAGTACCACCTGTCTCACCTGTACCACCTAGCGCGGAACAGCGCTTGAAACAGCAAATAATTCCTATGAGGTTGATTTTGATCCTTCCGGCGCAGCGATAGGCAGGCACTGGGCAGGCGGATACGCTTCGCTCAGTGAAGCTCATAACAATTCGTGACAACCCGCTGGCTTCTCGTCACATCATACAGGATGGAACACTGAACGAGGAAATTCGTGTCTTTCTTCCGAAACAGTATCAAGGTCGATCGATTGTCGAGGGTGCCGGCGTAACCGGCAATATCCCAGCCGTCGGCTAGGAGGCGCTCGACGGTACGGGGAGGCTCCGCAGCGGACACGCTGCCGCAGAGGCAGAGAGCAATAAGGCCGAGGTAATACCGCATTGTGGGCCTCGAAAGTTCGGAGCAGTTGGGAACCATTACCTGGGATCGTTCGCACTTCCATCCGGCTTCGGTCATGCTCTTCTTCCATTGGCGCCAGCCTGCTTCCGCAGGGTGGTACAAGCGGTACAGGTGGTACTGCAGAGCGAAAGCAGCCCGGTTGAGGTGGTACCGGCAGGTTGCCGGCGAGATACCGGTACCTCCTTGTACTCGGTCAGTACCACCCTCTGTCAGGACTCCCCCTTCGAGTACCGCCTGTACCAGCTGTACCCTGCAGGGGAGGGCGCCACTCCACAGGCATTCTCGAATCATTATAACACCCGCGTCCATTTTTAATTCAAAACGGTGGATTGCTACTTTTTCCTGTTGACGCCTGCGCACGCGAGATATTCTGAGCAGCAGCGCTTCATTGGAGATCAGCAACATGGAAGACGCAGCTCAGATCACGCCGACCAACTTCATCGATCTCGCCACGGATATCGTCTCGGCCTACGTATCCAAAAACTCGCTCCCGATGGGCGAGGTGCCCAGCCTGCTTAACAGCATCCACTCAGCGCTGACCAAGCTCTCTTCCAGCGCAGGGACTTCCGAGCCGGAGACCAAGCTCACGCCCGCGCAGATCAAGAAATCGGTCACGCACGACGCGCTGATCAGTTTCGAGGACGGCAAGCCCTACAAGACGCTGCGCCGCCACCTGACGATCCGCGGCCTGAGCCCCGAGGCCTACCGCGCCAAGTGGGGCCTGCCGGTCGATTACCCGATGGTCGCCGCCTCCTATTCGGAGCAGCGCTCGTCGCTCGCCAAGAGCCTCGGCCTCGGCCAGCAGCGCCGCAGGCCGGCTCCGGAGCCGGAGCCCGCGCCTGAACCCGCCAAGCCTGCCAAGGCTGCCAGGAAGGCGACAGCTGAAGCCAGATCAGAGGCCAAGGCAGCCGGTGCGAGCGGGCGGAAGGGCACGAGGGCGACCGCCAAGGAGAGTGTACCGGCCGCGAAGGCTGATGAGGTCGCCCAGATGGCCGCGAAGGCTCCCAAGCGTCGTGACAGCCGAAAGGAGGCTTCGGCCCCTCCCGCCAAGGCTCGCAATCGGCGTGAGGCACGTGAGCCGGCTCTCGCCGAATGAGCTTTCTTCCGGCGCGTTCCGCCTCGCGGCCCGCGCCGGGAATTGGGCCATTCCCGTTCTATCGCGCTGAGAAGCCGAGTGAGCAGCAGGATGGGCTACATTGCTTTGTGCAGGTCGTCCTACCGCTTCTTGCGTTTTCATGATGCCATCGCGCGCTCGAAAACGGCTTACGATGCCCCCAGCGCGGCGTCGTTCCAGATCCGCTCTTGCTTTTCTGTCCAGCGTCGGTAGTTCGTTCGCCGGACCAAATCGTGAGAGGAGCGCCCGTGCGCGAAGAAGCCGAGGCAACGCCGAACAACTACATTGAGCTCGCTGCCGAGATCGTCTCAGCTTATGTATCGAACAACTCTGTTCAGGGAAGCGAGCTCCCAGCGCTGATCGCAAGCGTCCATGCCGCGCTGAATGGGGTCACGTCTTACTCGAACGAGGCCGCCAGGGCTGGCCCGGAAAAGGCCACGCCCGCGCAGATCAGAAAGTCGATCACACCAGACTACCTGATTAGCTTCGAGGATGGGAAGCGGTACAAGACCTTGAGGCGGCACCTCACGCTGCGGGGTCTGACGGCTGAAGCATACCGATCCAAGTGGGGCCTGCCCGTGGATTACCCGATGACGTCGGCCAGCTACTCGGCACAGCGATCTCGGCTCGCTCATGAACTCGGCCTGGGGCAACGGCGCCGGAAGGCCGCACCGAACACGTGACGCTGACGAGACCCGCGCCGAAACGAGCAACGAGCGTGGCGAACGGCGCAAGGCTCAGTCCAACACCTGAGACGGGCAAACCTCAATGTGGCTCGCCCAGTCTCTGCCAGATGCGGGCGAGCCTACCAGCCGGGGAGGGGCTCTGCACTGCTACGTTAACCGGTCGAGAGGTCTGCAACGTAAAAAATTCATGATCTGAAGCATCAGAATTCCACATCAGCTGTTTCCATGGCATTGGACGGCGCTATTTGCCTGACCATTGCGTGAGCGATAGTCGCTTATGCCTGAGGTTCGCCGGAGAACAGTATGGAACCCGAGAACGCTTCTTTGCAGCCCCACATCGACTTCATTGCGCAAGCCGCCGACATTGTCTCGGCCTACGTCTCGCGCAACCATGTGGCTCCTGCTGAACTCCCTGCGTTGATCCAGGCGGTTCATACCTCGCTTGCCGGTCTCGCCAACGAGACCGCGCAGGCTGCCACAGCCGAGGAGCAG
>NZ_JBAWTG010000266.1:0-3202 GCF_037106235.1 Methylobacterium nigriterrae
GGGCGATGCCGGAATGCGTCTCGATCAGCTCGGTGAGTCTTGCGCGCGGGATGTCGACGACGGAGCAGGGCGTGAGCGCGCCCAGCCGCATGTCGCGCGCGGAGGAGCCGGAGCTGTGCATGCGGCAGAGGTCGCCCGGCACGGCAAAGGAGACGATCCGGCGGCCGCCCTGCCAGAGGGTCTTGTAGCGCCCGGCGATGCCGCTCATGACGAGGTAGACGCGATCCGTGTTGTCGTAGACCGCAATGTCCTGCCGCGCGGGAACACTGCGCCGGTTGAGCGTGAGAGCCACCAGGGCGGAACGCTCGACCTCGGACAAAGCAGCGCCATGCTCGAGCTTTCGGATCAGGGGATGGCTCATCGGTGCAGGCAGCATCGGCTCACGTTGAGAGCCGCGGCGAGGGCATGTGCAGCGATCCGGCTACGAACGCTCGCGCGCGGCTGACGCGGCTTTTCACCGTGCCGACCTGACAGCCGGCGACCTCGGCGGCGGCCTCGTAGGTCAGGCCCTGTGCACCCACCAGCAGCAGAGCCTCGCGCTGGAGCGGCGGCAGCTTGGTGAGGAGAGCCCAGACCTTCTGCAGCTCGATCCCATGCTCCTGGGCTGGCGGCGCCGTCAGTTGCCCCGCCATCACACCGTCGGCGTCCTCGACCTCGCGCTTGCGCTTGCGACACTCGGTGTAGAACTGGTTGCGCAGGATCGTGATCAGCCACGCCATCAGGTTCGAGCCCGGCCGGAAGCGATGCTGGTTGGCCCACGCCTTCACGAGTGTCTCCTGCACAAGATCGTCCGCGCGGGAGGAATCCACGACCAAGGACATCGCGAAAGCGCGCAGACCCGGGAGAGCGGCGAGGAGGTCGTCGCGGAACTGAGAGGCGAACGCATCGCCCTGAGCCATCAGCGCCGCATCGAACTGCTCAATCAGATCGAGATGCCGCTGAGGCTGCGCCTCGGCCAGGATCGCGGCGTAGAAGCCCTGCAGCTGATGCCCGAGGTGATCGCGCACAGGCGCCGGCAAGCTCGCGTCAGCGTGGTGAGCGTCAGTGCCGCCAGAGATGGCGGTTGGCAGGCTGTCATGCGCGGCATGGCGCGTGTCAGATGTCATCGGTTTCGTGCTCCCCTGCTGGTGTTGTGACACCCAGGAGTTTCCGGAACATGCAGGTGGGAGCTTTTGGCATACCAAGCCTGAACCGTGCCTAACGAAAGGCTCCGCTTAACCGTAAGTGCCTCGCGGGAAAGGCAAAGCTTCGCCAGGCCTGAGCTGAGATGGCCGCCACGCCGTGATGGCAAGCGGCGCCGCAGCAGGTTCACGCTGCAAGGCTCAGATCTGCGCATGGAGTTACGGGGTCAGGCAGACCGCGCCGGTAGATCAGCGCCACAGCATGCCAGAAGGCAGCGCTGTCGCCGCCTGATCGAGCAAGGCGCTCGTCAATCCGCTCCCGCTCCTGCTGAGCGAGAGCCTCAACCTGAGCGGGTGGCACTTCGAGATCGGTCATCGTCGCCTCGCAGATGTTAATTACCGTTACATGAACGTGATCCGCAGGCGTTTTGCTCCCGCACCGCTGCTCCGGAGGCGTGTGTTCCGATGGGACGCCTGCCGGCAGGCGAGGCCCTTGGTCGCACATCTCGCCAATCGGAGAGACCGCGTTTCAGGGTCTCGCAGGGCTACGACTGGTTTTGCGGGCCATCGATATCCAGCAAAGCTCATACAGGGGGGCGCTGACAAGCACAGCTTTCGCGAGATCATGGATCGTGACATGCCTGTTACTGCAACCTTCAGGGCGGGATCGGCGTAGATGCAGCCATGGCACAGATCGTGACGTACAAGGTCTTTGACCGATCTGACGGGCGGTTCGATGTCGTGGTGATCCTCGGCACCGGCTCGCTGCATCAGCGAGCCGGGTTCATGAGCTTGGCCGAGGCCGAGGAGTGGATCGAGGGCCTGCGGGTGCTCATGGCGGCCTGCGGCGCGCCCGTGATCGCGTGGACCGGCGCAGCGTCAGCGGAAGTTGCTCAACGCTCCCGTGAGGCACTCAGCCGAACACGTCCAACTCGCGCCGCCGCTCGATCCCAGCCTCGGCAGCGGCCCGAGCCTGTGCCTCAGATGGGTACGGCCTGTCGGGGCGACGAAACAGCGCGCGGCGACCATGAGAGGTCCAGGTGAAATCTCGAGCCCTATCCCGGCCGGCCCTGTCCTCCAGGGGTAGCGGTGCCGCAGGTTCGCGCTCAGCCGCATGGCTCGTCACGCTGGGGCTGGTCATCCACCTTCAGTACCGGTTCGGCCTAGCGCTATTCATCCTGCTCACCATCGCAAGCTTCGTGCGGTCGGGCAGGCCCGGGCGATCAGGCGATGTTCTGCCAAGGCAAATGGCCACCAGTTCCGCGGCCCTTGCGCAATCCATGGCACCGCTTTGACCAGGACGGCCGGGAGATCACGCGGGCAGGTTTGATAATTACTGGACGGCTGGGAACACGGGATAGCAAGCGTCCGTTTTCATACGATGAGGCGTGCGGCTGCGATCATAGGCGTAATCACAGCGGCCGCAGCCCTTCTCACGGCTGGCTACGTCGCGCGGCCTCTTAGCAGCGAGCCGACCTCGAAGACAGCTCCGCCACCGGGCACGCTCGCAACCAGCATTCAAGTCCCTCAGACCTGGGCCGCAGCTCGGGCCTGGGCGGATCCGCCCACACGAGAAGAGCGCGCTCCTATCGTCGTGGCTGCGATGGCGCAGGCTGAAAACCTCTCACCCGAACCCGCGGCAACCGGTACGCTAGCCAAAGTCTCTGAGCCATCGGCGCCGGTGCGCCCCCGAGCTTTGCACAGGTCGCTCCCGCGCCCCATGCTGCGGCCTGCGCAGATCAACCGACCTGACAAGCGCAGCCGTCGCGCTGTCGTTCAAGCCATTCGCCACCAGCGCCGGCACGAACCGGGCCCGACCTCGCCGGAAGTTGCGGCTGTGGATGAACCAGCCCCGACCCGTGTTGAGGCAGAGCCCATCGAGTTCAGCCTAGCCAGCCGGTGATCAGCCCCTTGAAGCGGTGTTGCCGTTTATGGGCTTGCACCCGATTGGTGCGTACCTGACATCGCCGTGCGGCTGCGGTGTTCTGATCCTCCCCCGTTTTTGTGGACACGGAGGTTACGTTGCCCAGCGCTGCTCGGCCTGCTCAGGCGTACGGTACCCGAGGGCTGAGTGGAGGCGC
>NZ_JBAWTG010000267.1:0-3173 GCF_037106235.1 Methylobacterium nigriterrae
CAGCTTTCTCCATTCTGCGTCGTCCAGCATCACTCCTCCCAGTCAGGAGGAGCAAAACGCCCGCACACGGAACACGTTCAAGGCCGAACAGGCCGTAGCTTCCGTGCGCCCGTACTTGGGCGAGGACCGGTAGACGGCCACCATCCAGTCGAACATGCCAACGGAAACCCATTCGGTGGAGATCGGGGCTTGATCGCGCGTTCGCCAGGCCGCGAACTGCGGGTTGAGAACGTCATCGCAGCGCCGTTTGGCCTCGCAGTAGTCTGTTCCCAGCGGCTCGCCTTTCATCGGGCATCCAGCTCTGACGGCCCAGGTTGGTGGGACCCAATAGTAAGCAGTGGCCCGGCCCGCAAGACGACGGGCCACCATGTATACAGGCCACCCAGTGGGCTTACGGCGCGGCATCAAATCAGATCTGCTATGTCTTCGTCAGGATAGGAGATCTCAACGGCGAGGCCATGTCGGCGCGCTATATCCCGATCAAGCTTCGTCCGGTGCCACTTCTGCCGACAGCCCCGCTGCCGGCAGGGGCGCGAGTAATACCCTCGTTCGACCTTCGACAGGAAGGCGCTGACGCTTGGCTCATCGCAGTAGGCCGCAGCAGTTTCTGCACGCATTTCCAGCGGCCAAGCTTCAATGCGACGCGAAGAAGACCCTCGCATCAATATATCCCTCGTTTGCATGCCTAGGCGCGATCCTGCGGTTGCTGCACCCAGAAGGCTCAGTTATCCTGCAACATCACACATGCCCAATGGACAAGTCAACACCCTGAGCACTTTTGATCCCTGGAGTACAAATGGATATCTCAAGCGAGCAGGTGCGAGCCGCCAGGGCCCTACTCCGATGGGAGCAAAAGGATTTAGCCGAAGCGGCACAGATCTCGCTGCCGTCGGTTAAACGACTAGAGGGCCAGGAAGGTATGCTTTCATCAGAATTAAGATCGGCCATCGCGGTGAAGCAAGCGCTGGAGGCCAACGGGATACGGTTTGCCTGGGAATTCGAAGAGTTAAGTGTGGCCCTCAACGTCGAGAAGCGTCTAAAGGCAAAAGTTGATTCATTACGTAATAATATATTTCCAGATGTCGTAGAGTGGTCGACTCCAAGCTCGAGCGGACTCATCAGGCCCGATCTAGTGGGTTTTGGGCGAGATAGAAAGCCAATTGTCGTGGAGGTCAAGCGCTGCTTGAGATCAGAGAAAGAATTTAGAGGTGCCGTCACACAACTGAAGGAATATGCCGTCCAATATGGAGCGTCTACGGCTGTCCTGATCAGTCAGTCAGTGCCAGATACGCTGCGCGAGGTGGGCGATTTAGAAATTCTATCAAGAAATACTCTGTTTCTCTCTAGGGAGCGAGTTGAGGTGTTGGTATTTTCTCTTTGTGCCAATACTATGACAAACGAGCCTGCAGCTCCGCATAGCGCGTAGTAGGTATCGAGCTGGCGCGCGAACCCTTCGCGGCCGGGGCTGAGTTTCCGAAGGCCGAGAAGCTTGACTGATTGGCCCCATGAAGTGGTTCATCGCCAAACAATCGGTGAGGGTGGCGACTATCTCCTTGTCGCCGTATGGGCGCCGGATCCGGGTGCAGCACTTCTACGTGCAGGACGAGGCCATCCGCTGGCGCTCCTCTTTCGACATCGCGCACGCTGTCCTGTTCTTGAACTCGGCGCATGATCGCGACGCCCACTATGCCCGCACCGATACGATCTCTTGGGTCGGGTACAAGGCCCACCTGACCGAGACCTGCGACGACAATCGGTCCCGCCTCATCACGCACATCCAGACGTGCCTCGCGCCGGTCGCCGACCACCGGATAGTCGCGCCGGCTCACGAGGCGCTGGCCGACAAGGACCTGCTCTGGGCCCAGCACCTCGTCGACACCGGCTACATCGATGCGGGTCTGCTGATCGAGGCCTGGCAGCGCTTCGGGATCGACCTGATCGGACCCATCCGGCTGGACCTGCGCTGGCGGGCTCAAGCCGATGGTCGCTTCGCCATCGCGGCGTTCCGGATCGACTGGGCGGCCGAGCGGGTGACCTGCCCGCTAGGCATTGCGAACTCCAGCCGGTCACCGGCTCTCGACATCCGCGGGACACCGGGCATCAAGGTGAAGTTTCCCGTCGCGACTGCCAGCCCTGCCCACATCGTGTCGCACGCGCCGGCCCGCGCGACGCGCCGTCAGATATCGCTGTGCCCGCAGGCGCGACATGAGGCGCTCGCCCAGGCGCGCCAGCACCAGAATACGGCCGCCTTCGCCCGGCTGTACGCCCAGTGCGCCGGCATCAAGGCCACTCTTTCTCCGGCGGTGCGTAGCTTCGGCCTGCGCCGGGCGCGCTACGCTGGTCTGGCCAAAAGGGTCGGTTGCAGCACATCGCAACCGCTGCCGCGCTCAACCTCACCTGGATTGTTCGCTCATTACGGGCGAGCCGATCGCTGCCGCACGCCGAAGCCACTTCGGCCGCCTCCTCACCCCTGTCGCAGCCGCCCGACTTCGCCAGCGGTATCGAGTCTGATGGATCAGGCGGGAGAAGAAAACGTCGGCGGAGCAAGTCGAGCTTGGCTCGACTGAACGTGGAGCGCTTGAGCAGCTTGGGGCGGTTGAGACTGCCCCTCGGCTTTCACGGCTTCACGGCAGACGCAGGCCGGCCCGGACTGTGCGGCCCTTCCTGGTCGAGGCTGGCGTCGAAGCTCGCAACGACGCGCATGCCGCAGGTGCCGACCTCCAACCAAGCGACGAAGGCCGCGATGCCCGCGCTGTCCAGACGCTCTGCCTGTGATACGGCACGAATGCGTGCGGGCGCCATGAGCACCCGCACGCTTCGAGAGACCCCTACAGCTCCAGTCGGCCAGTTAATGGAGGGCCTGCGTGGGACAGGGGGCGGCTTCACTCTCAGACAGGCAAGGCGCTGTCCGGCTCTGGATGAGCGCGTCCAGGACACGCCAGGACAGCAGCGGGAATTGCTTCCGATCGAGCACTGCATAATAGTTCATCAGGCTCTGGGTGACGGCGTCCGCCGATTCCGGCACGAGGAACGCGTCGCCGCGCGCATCGATCAGCAGGTCCAGCATATCTCGCCCGGTGGCAAACTCCTTGACCGCCATGATGGCCTGTCGTTTGTCACGGCCGCTGGTGGCGTCATCTGCGCGGAGCTTGAAGAAGGCTATCGCGTCATTG
>NZ_JBAWTG010000268.1:0-3135 GCF_037106235.1 Methylobacterium nigriterrae
TGTCGGTCACGACGACCAGAGCTTTCGTCCCAGCTTTGAAACCTTCAACGACAACGACCGCCACATTGTCCTTGGGATTGTGAGCCAGAGCATGCGGGACGCCTGCCTTCTGGTCGCTCTCAGCGGTTTCTGCCACAGCACGTTTAGCGTTCATGCGCCCGATCTCCTCCTTGCGCTCCAAACCATTTTGGTAGCTGATATCTTATATAAGACATGGAATTCGACGGCCGTCAACCATGCTCTTGCGGGCCTGTCGCAAAGTTTTTTGGGCTACTGAGTGAGCCGCGGGTGAGCGCGGCGGAGCATAACTTTTGGTTGTGCTCTCCTCGCCGAGGCGGACGAAGCCGCCCCAACGCGCCCTCGACTCGCTCGATCCGATGCTCCTCCCAACTTCGTTATCGGTATCGAAGATCGGCGAAGAGCCATTGCTGTGGCGGCGAATCACAATCCGCCGCCCGGCTTCGTAGAGGCCAGCCTCGTCGCCTGTTTCGGCCGCGTCCCACCTCGGAAGACCTCGCAGACGCTCGTTCTAACCGGTATCGCGACTGGCTGGACGAAGTGCGCACCGCTGCTCGTGCGGCGGCCACTTCGGCGGAAAATGCTTTAGCGGCTTTGCTGGCGATCAACAGCTACGACGCCCGTACCTCGTCAACGTCTTCCAGAGCGACATCTCTGGTCTCCGACATGAAGGATAGAGCGACGAAAGCGACGAGAGCATACAGGCCGTACACGACTGGTACGTAGAACCACTTCTCGGCGATGTTCTCGCCGATGAGGCCAGCCAGCAGCGGGGGCGCAAACATGCCGCCGAAAATCGCCGACAGGCTATAGGCAATCCCTGCCCCGGAGTACCGGTACTTCGTCGGGAAGTTTTCGGAGGTCAGGATCGGCGCGAGGCCGTGCAGCACGCCGACACCCGTCAGAGTGATGACGAACTGCAGGATCAGGGTCAGCGCGACCTGCTGGTTGAGGATCGCAAGCGTGTAGGGATAGGACAGGATAGCCGTGATCCCGATCGCGAAGTACGTCACTTGCTTCCGCTTCATCAGGTCGGCCAAGGGACCGCTGATAAGCACGCCGATGAGATCACCGATCCTGGCAACGAAGATGATCACCGCCGTTGTCGCGAGCGGGATCCCTGCAGACTTCATGAAGGAAATGGCGTAGGTTCCGCTGACATAGCCGTCCATCTGCTGGAAGCCGCACACGAGCGTCAGCAGGAGGATCGGACGCCAGTGCTGCCGCATCACGTCAAGACTCGGCATCTTCGCCAACTCGTCCTTCTCCTTCAACTTCTCGAACAGCGGCGAGTCGGCCAACTGGAAGCGCGCGAGCAACCCTGGGATCACGACGACTGCCGAAAGCAGCATGGCGATCCGCCAGCCAGAGGTCGCGAAGTTGTCGGACAGGAGATAGAGAACCGCGCTCGCCGCCATGGCGCCTCCTGGAATTCCAAGATTGGCAAGGGACACCCAGAACGCACGGTTTTTTCGCCGCGCCCCGAACTCTGCGAGCAGAGACGACGCTCCGCCGAACTCGCCGCCCAGACCAATACCTTGGATGATGCGCAGGAGGATGAGGAGAATGGGGGCCGCCATCCCTAGCGTGTCGTAGCCCGGCAGGAGGCCGACAAGCATCGTCGTCGCTCCGACGATCAGGATGTTTAGCAGGAACGACTTTTTGCGGCCGGCTCGATCGCCGAAATGCCCGAACAGGAACGCCCCGAGGAGCCGTGCTGGGAACCCGGCGCCGAAGGTGAGATAGGAGAAGACGAGCGCAGCCGTCGGCGAAAGGTTGGGGAAAAATATATGAGGAAAAGCGCTCGCGGCCGCGTACCCGAAGATGAAAAAATCATAGAACTCGACGAGGACGCCTGATGTCGCCGAGAATGCGAGAAGCGAGATCGTCCGACGATCCACGCTGTCTTGGCTTTGGCCTGTCATCCTCGAATCCTTCCAGCGAAAAACAACGTTGTAGATTGATCGTCTGTCTGTATTGTTATCTACTCTCAATCTTTACCGATCGATTTGGCCAGACAGGTTCTAATCAATTCCAACCGAGCACGACATTTCTCGGACACTCGCCCTAACGAGCTTCCGGCCGCCCGATCCAATGCGAAGGACGCGCGGCCCCCGCCAGTTTCGTCCTGGCGATCTGGACGAATGCGGATGTGCGGGGCGGGCTTGCTAGCACTGCCGCCTCCTGTTCAGCATGAGGCCGAACGATCGGCTGCCGTCTTTCCTACGCCCGCTCGCCATTGCGAGCAGGATCACAGATGAATTCTCAACAAGGGGGCACAGACGTGCTGGCGAATGGCGGACCGGCGTCCGCGAAGGTCTCTATTTCCGCGTTCATCGTTCCCTCCCAAGAACGTGTGTGTCTTCGAGACTAGGCTGACCGAGCCGGATGGGGACCGAAATCGGCTGGCGCGGCCTCGAATCTCGTCGCGCGTTCTTGTTTTTGGAGTACGCCGATACGGATCCGAGCGGAGCGCACCCCATCTTATATAAGATGTCTAATGTGTCAACCTGTTCCCCTGACGCAGCGTGTTTGCAAAAGCGTGCAACGTTGGCGAGAACCTCGTCGGCGGTTTTGGTCCAGACGAACGGCTCGGGATGGGCGTTCGTCTCGGCGATGTAGCCCTGAATGGCTGCCTGTAGGTCCGCCGTGCTGGTGAAGGGGGCGTGATGGTGTGGACGCCCCCGACGGCATCAGCGTGCCAGAGTGGTGGTGTGAGAGCCCACTCCCGGAGGCGTCCATGAACCAGGTGAGCACCGTCGGCCTCGATCTCGCCAAGCACATCTTTCAGCTCCATGGGGCTGACAGTGCGGGTGCCGTGGTCTTTCGCAAGAAGCTGCGCCGCGGCCAGGTTCTCGCCTTCCTTGCAACCCTCCCGCCCTGCACGGTGGCCCTGGAAGCGTGTGGCAGCGCTCACTTTCAAGAGCGCGAACCAGCAGGCCGACACCATCGTATTCCGCACGCGGGACCTGCTGGTTCGCCAGCGCACGCAAACCATCAATGCGCTCCGCGGTCATTTGGCCGAGTTCGGGGTGATCGCCGCCAAAGGACCGGTCCATACCTGCAAGCTCATTGCGGCCCTCGAGGATCCCGCCTCCGATCTGCCCCAAGCGGCGC
>NZ_JBAWTG010000269.1:0-3102 GCF_037106235.1 Methylobacterium nigriterrae
ACGGAGCTTGCATCGGCGTTGGGCCGGTGCCGTGTTGCGTTTGTTGGTGTTGGGGCGATGAGCGGGCTGATCAACCTGCTGTATCTGACCGGCTCCTTTTTCATGCTTGAGGTGTACGACCGGGTGATACCGAGCCGGTCGGTTCCGACGCTGGTCGGCCTGGTGGTGCTGGCTTTGGTGCTGTACGGCTTCCAGGGCGCGCTCGAGACCCTGCGGGCGCGCATCCTGGCGCGGGTCGGGGCGGCGCTGGACGAGGCCTTGTCGGCGCGCGTCTTCGACCTTGTGGTGCGCGCCCCCCTCAAGGGCGCGGCCCCGGGCGACGGTCTGCTGCCGCTGCGCGACCTCGATGCCCTGCGCGGCTTCCTGTCGGGCTCGGGCCCGGGCGCCTTCTTCGACCTGCCCTGGATGCCGGTCTACCTGGTCATCTGCTTCCTGTTTCATCCGCTGATCGGGGTGGCGGCGCTGGTGGGCGCGGGCGTGCTGGCGGTGGTGACGCTGGTGACCGACCGCGCCACCCGCATCCCGGCCCAGGCCGCCACCGGGCATGGCCTGCGCCGCAACGGTCTGGCGGAGGCGGGGCGGCGCAACGCCGAGGTGCTGGCGGCGCTGGGCATGCAGGGCCGGCTCTCGGCCCGCTGGGGCGGGGCCAACCGCGACTACCTGGAGGCCCAGCAGCGCGTGGCCGACGTGGCCGGCGGCTTCGGCTCGGCCTCCAAGGTCTTCCGCATGGCCCTGCAATCGGGCGTGCTGGCGCTCGGGGCCTTTCTCGTCATCAACAACCAGGCGAGCGCGGGCATCATCATCGCGAGCTCGATCCTGGTCTCGCGCGCGCTCGCGCCCGCCGAGCTGGCGATCGCCAACTGGAAGGGCTTCGTGCAGGCCCGCCAGTCCTGGGCGCGCCTGTCCGAGCTTCTGGCCCGCATCCCCGCGGCCGGGCAGCCCCACACCCTGCCCGCGCCGCGCCAGGCGCTTTCCGTGGAGGGGGTGAGCATCGCCCCGCCCGGCACGCCGCGGCTGGTGGTGCAGGATCTCTCCTTCGCGCTCCAGGCCGGGCAGGGGTTGGGCATCATCGGGCCCTCGGCCTCGGGCAAGTCCTCGCTGGTGCGGGCGCTGGTGGGGGTCTGGCCCGCCTTGCGCGGCAAGGTGCGGCTGGACGGGGCGGCGCTCGACCAGTGGTCGAGCGAGGATCTCGGGGTCCATCTCGGCTTCCTGCCCCAGGAGGTGGAGCTGTTTGCCGGCACGATCGCGGAGAACATCAGCCGCTTCGAGCCGGGGGCCGCGCCCGAGCTCGTGATCGCGGCGGCGAAGGCGGCGGGGGTGCACGAGCTGATCCTGCGTCTGTCCGAGGGCTACGACACCCGCATCGGCGAGGGGGGGGCGGGCTTGTCGGCCGGGCAGCGCCAGCGGGTCGGGCTGGCGCGCGCGCTCTACCGCGACCCGTTCCTGGTCATCCTCGACGAGCCGAACGCCAATCTCGACAACGAGGGCGAGAACGCGCTGACCCAGGCGATCCTGGGGGTGCGCCGGCGCGGGGGCATCTGCGTGGTGGTGGCCCATCGCCCGAGCGCGCTGGCGGCGGTGGATCTGGTGCTGATGATGGCCGAGGGCCGCGCCCAGGCCTTCGGGCCGAAGGACGAGGTGTTCAAGCGCGTGCTGCGGCCCGCGCCCGCACCCTCGGTCGCCCCCCCGGCCGGCCCGGCCCGGATGCCCGGCAACCTGCAGGAGAGTGCCTGATGAGTGCCAGCCTGAACCCGGCGAGCCTGAACCCGGCAAGCCTGAACCCGGCAAGCCTGAACCCGGCCGGCCCGCGCGCCGAGGCCTCGATCCGGCGCCACCTGGCGCTCAGCCTCGGCCTGGCCGGGGCGCTGGTTCTCGGCATCGGCGGCTGGGCGGCGCTGACCCAGATCTCGGGGGCGGTGATCGCGCCGGGCCAGCTCGTGGTGGAATCGGACGTCAAGAAGGTGCAGCACCCGACCGGGGGCGTGGTGGGCGAGCTGCGGGTGCGCGAGGGGGCGCGGGTCACGGCCGGGCAGGTGCTGATCCGGCTCGACGAGACGCAAGTCCGGGCCAACCTCGACATCGTGCTGAAGGCGCTCGACGAGCTGTCGGCGCGCCGGGCCCGCGACGAGGCGGAGCGGGACGGGGCGGGCGCGGTCGGCTTCCCGGCCGAGCTGGCGGCGCGGGCCGGGACCGAGCCGACGGTGCGCCACCTGGTGGAGGGCGAGACGCGGCTGTTTGCGGCGCGGGTGGCCGGGCGCGAGGGGCAGAAGGCGCAGCTGCGCGAGCGGGTGACGCAGCTGCGCCAGGAGATTGCGGGGCTGACCGAGCAGGCTGGCGCCAAGGAGCGGGAGATCGGGCTGATCGGGTCGGAGCTGAAGGGGGTGCGCGAGCTGTTTGCCAAGAACCTGGTGCCGTTCTCGCGGGTGACGGCGCTGGAGCGGGACGGGGCGCGGCTCGAGGGCGAGCGGGGCCAGCTGATGGCCTCGACCGCCTCGGCGCGGGGCAAGATCACCGAGACGGAGCTGCAGATCCTGCAGATCGACGGGGACATGCGCACCGAGGTGGGCAAGGATCTGGCCGAGATCCGGGGCAAGTGGTCGGAGCTGGTCGAGAAGCGGGTGGCGGCCGAGGACCAGCTCAAGCGCATCGACCTGCGCGCGCCCCAGGACGGGGTGGTGCACCAGCTCTCCGTGCACACGATCGGCGGGCTGGTGACGCCGAGCGAGCCGGCCATGCTGATCGTGCCCTCGGCCGACCAGCTGGCGGTGGAGGTGAAGATCCAGCCGCAGGACATCGACAGCGTGCGGCTCGACCAGCGGGCGGTGCTGCGCTTTGCCGCCTTCAACCAGCGCACCACGCCCGAGATCGACGGCCAGGTCAGCCGGGTCTCGGCGGATGTGAGCCAGGACCCGAAGAGCGGGATGAGCTACTACACGGCGCGCATCCAGGTGAGCGAGGCCGAGCGGGCGCGGCTGGGCGGGGTCAAGCTGGTGCCCGGCATGCCGGTCGAGGCCTTCCTGCAGCTCGGCGAGCGCTCCGTCCTCAGCTACCTCACAAAACCCCTCACCGACCAAATCGCAAAAGCATGGCGCGAAAAATAGG
>NZ_JBAWTG010000270.1:0-3068 GCF_037106235.1 Methylobacterium nigriterrae
TCCTGTAATGACCCTCGTTGTCCCCAAGTACGTCCTCTCCTTCCCGCCGGCGGGGACAACTGGGGTTTTTCTATAGAGATCATTCTTTCCCCCTCCCTGTAATGTCCCCCGTTGTCCCCCGCACGAACTCGGCCGCGCGTTCGATCTCCGCCTCGATCCCGCTCCAATCATCGTTGTCCGACGGGTCCATCTGCGGCCCGTAGCGGTCGGCGAGGGACGCCCAGCCCTTCTTCCGCTCCCGCCGGGCCACGATCTCCTCCATCGCGGACAGGGCGGCCGCGTCGAGCCTGTAGCGGCGGATCTTCCGGCCCGAGACCTTCTGGGTGCCGACCCGCGTGTGGCCGAGCCCCAGGAGGCCGAGCACTTGCCCCAGTTGCTGGGCCGGCTTCCTCAGGATGTCGGAGCGGACCTCGCAGCCAAGCAGGCTCTCCAGCGGCCCCTTGTTGTCGGTCATGAACCGCGCCAGGGCCTCGAGGTCACGGGTGTCGAACACCGCCTCGGCATCGAACATTCCCGCAACGCGTCCGTCCGAGACCAGCCGGATCGCATCCGGCTGCGGAACGAGGCGGCCTGGCCTGGTCTCGAGCACCCCGAAGGGCAGTGGATCGTGGCGATGCTCCCGCCACAGCGGCGTCAGCCGGAACAGCCGGACGAGGACCGGGGCGAGATCCTGCCTGGCGTCGCCGATGAAGCTGAGATCCTTGTGCAGCGGCTCGAGCGGGTTCGCCGGGACGGCCTCCGGCGGGAGCCGGGTGACCTCCTCGAACAGGCGGACTTCCCGCCGGAATCTGCCGCCCCGGTCGAGCCGGACCAGGTCCGGCGACGCCACGGCCCGGTAGAACAGCTCCAGGCGCGTGCGCTCGTAGGACCAGCGGGTCGCCTCGCTGACGACCCCACCGGCTTCGAGCGACTTTTGAACCTGCTCGAGTTCGGGCCGCGCCAGAACGGACGCACCCACGATCTCGGCCACGAGCTCCTCGCCGGCCAGGTCCGCTCCCCGCTTCAGGGCTGCATGACCGTCGACGCTCCGGTCGAGGTTCTTGCCGACATGGATGATGGTGCAGCCCCGGGCCTGCTTGTAGCGGACGTAGTTGCCGCGGAGGTTGTTCTTCGAGGCGCGCTCGGCCGACTTGAGGAGGACCGCCATCTCGATCAGCGGGTCGTCTTCGATGAAGCGTGGCTTGCCGTCGTCGTCGAAGCCGTCGAGCATGTCCTTGTACAGCCCCGCCCGCAGGATGTCGTGCCGCACGACGTCGACATGGGTTTCGAAGGTGAAGCGGCGGGGCGTGATCCAGACCTTGGCAGCCCCGGGATGGCGGACGCGGGCAAGCTGCTGGTCGAAGTCGAGGTGCGTGTTGATCCCCGGCTCGCAGAAGCCGAACACGGCATCCACGAGCTTGGCGTTATCGGGAAACGTAATGTCCACGCCCGTACCGAGCGAGGGCGAGCAGAGGATGACGTCATAGAGAGCGGCCCGGGCTGCGGCGTTCGCCACGAAGTCCTGCACCTCGGCCCGTGAGCCGGTGTCGGCCGTGACCGTGATGAGCCGCTTGGTGGCGCCGAACCGGTTGCGGAGGATGGCCGCGAGCTTGACGATCAGCTTCTTCGAGTTGGCGGTGACGAAGCACCGCTTCCCGTCCGCGACGGCCTGCAGCAGATCGCTGATGAGGTGGTTCTTGTTCTCGTAGAGCTCGATCGTCCTCCGGTCGGCCGAGGGCGTTTCGTTGATCCAGAGGCGGATGGGCTTATCTCGCTGCCAGGCCCCGTCCGCACCCGGCCGGCTCACCATGCGGGCCAGGGTGTTGTGGGTGAGGTAGCCAAGGTCGGCATCGAGCGCGACGACGTGCTTTGCCCCGCGCACGACTTCGCGGAGGATCTTGTAGAGGCGGTCCTGGTGGCCGCGCGAGGTGATCGTGTCCGAGAAGAGATGACCGAACACCTGCTCGGACTCGTCGATGATGACGAGCTCGAAGCCGTCCTCGAGCCGGATCTGGTGCAGGCTGTCGAGACATATCCCGAAGCGCTTGGGCGTCTTGCGGACCCGGCGCTTCCGGTAGGGCCTCTTCCTGGCGGGCGTTCTCGTCTCAGCGGTCATCCTCGTCCTCGCACAGGAAGGGCAGCAGGGAGGCCGCATCCTCCTTCGGCCCCGCGGCGGGCTTTGCGGCGCTCTTGTTCAGGTCGAGGTAGCAGGTGAGGTCGAGCCGCTTGCAGCTGCCCCGGATGAGCGTGCGGCGATGGCCGATGAGCAGGACCGTCTTCACGCACGCGCCCACCTGCCTCATGGCCTCGGTCTTGCCGGTGCCCTTGTCGCTCATCGCGAGCGTAATGCCGGGCAGCGGCACGGTGGGAGCCGGCCGCCCGGAGACGATGTGAACCCGGCAGCCGGTGAGGCGCTCGCGGGTGAGCACATCCCGGCTCGGCCAGGCGTCCTCCTCCGGCTGGGTCGATTCGGCGGCGGCTGCCACGGCCCGGGCCGTCCGAACGAAGTCGTCGGGATCATACTCGTCACGCGGCTGGTCGCCGGGCCAGTAGCTCTTCGCGCAAGCCGAGCAGAAGACGCCGGGCACGCCGTGGCGGTTCTGGATCACGACGGCGCTCGGGTTCTCGTCCGGGTGGACGGGGCAGTAAACTGCCGTTCTCGGCGGGACGTCGCACAGCAAGGCCTGCCGCCCGTTGGCCAGCCACAGCTCCTGACGGGGGCCGAGCGTCACGACCGAACGGCGGCTGGCGATCTCGCGGGTCGGCAGCTCGGTGTCGTCCGGCAGGGCGGCGTCGGCGATCAGCTCGCGCAGGAGCTCGGAGCCGAGCTCGCCGCCGATGTGGTGCACCTGTGCCCTGCGGTTGCCGAAGCTGATCCGGGTGGCATCCGTCGCTGCCATGTCCCCGCCGAGACGTCGCGCCAGGCCGCGGTTGACCGCCCTCATCCGGCGTGGGCAGGTGACCGTCTCGGGCAACAGGAAGACGATGCGGAAGCGGTGCGCTTCCGGGCTGTGGCGCGCCGTCGTGTAGAGCATGCGGCCGTGCTGCCGGACGAAGGGGTTGGCGAGCGCCTCCTCGACCGAAAGGCC
>NZ_JBAWTG010000271.1:0-3023 GCF_037106235.1 Methylobacterium nigriterrae
GCCTCCTCGTCACCACCGAGGCGATGGTCGCCGACGCTCCGAAGAAGGACGCGCCTCCCCCGATGCCGGGCGGCGGCGGCATGGGCGGCATGGACTTCTGAAGCCGACGAGTATCAAACGAAACGGACAGGCCGCCTCACGGCGGCCTGTCTGCTTCCGACCGGAAGTTCAAGCTCCGTCTCCTCCCAGTCCCGGTCCGCCCCATCGGGATCTGCAGGCGAGACGAGCCAGAGCCACAGGTCACGCTCGCCAATCTCGACGAGGCTGACAAAGCCGCGGTCCCATCGCGCCGTCCAGATTCGGCCGACATGGTGGATCGGCCCCATGAGCTGCCCAGGTCCGCCAGGATGATCCGTCCGAGCGACTTCGCTGCGGAGGCGCTGCTCGGGTGTGCCCGTAGGCCGCTCCTTGACCTCCATGGACAGAGCGAAGTCCGTCGAGCGGCGCCGGCCCTGGCAGTCGATCTCGCCGACATTCTCCACCCACAAGCGTTCGTCGGACTTGACCTTAACGCTCGACGGGACTCGGAGCGGCGCGGGAGCAGCATCCGCCGGCGTGACGGTCAGCACCATGGCAAGGACCAGAGCACTCATGGCCGTGCCTCCCAGGTCACTCCGGCTGCATCTACATGGGCTCGGCTCATGCCTTCAAGGGGCAGGGTGTCCCGTACAGCGCCAATATGCGCGTGCCCGGAAGGAGATGCTGGGTATCGATATGCCTGAAAGGCTCCGTTCATATCAGGTTCTGCGTGGAGAGCTCGTTTTTCAGGAACGCGTAATAGATCGGGGCCGCTACCACGCCAGCGATCCCGAAGATTGCCTCCATGACAAACATCGCGAGCAGAAGCTCCCAGGCTCGCGCATGGATCTGTGTACCCATGACGCGGGCATTCACGAAGTACTCCAGCTTGTGAATCACTACCAGGAACACAAGCGAACTCACCGCCAACAGGGGCGACACGCTCAAGCTCACCACCACGATGACGGTGTTGGAGATCAGGTTTCCGATCACGGGCAGAAGTCCAGCGATGAAGGTCACCGCCACCATCGTTTTCGTCAGCGGCAGCTTGCCCTCAATCCAGGGCACGATCAGGAACAGGTAGAAGGCCGTCAGAGCGGTGTTCAGGGCCGAGATCCTGATCTGGGCAAACACCACGCTGCGAAAGGCAGCCCCAAGGAGGCGCACCCGGTTGGTCAGCGCGCGCACTAAGGGCCCATGCTCGTTGCCGCCGGCCTCACGGCTGACAGCAATCATGCCACCGATGATCATGCCGATCAGGATGTGAACCAACGTCCGCCAGATATCCTGGCCGATGGAGCGCAACTGGTCCGCATGCTCGCGCAACCATGTCGAGGCGGTGGTCCGCAGCTCATCTGGGTCAGCTGGAACCGAGCTGAGGGCCCAGGCAGGAAGATGGGCGCGGGCGGTCTCGATGATCTCAGCCATCTTCCGGAGGAGAACTGCAAGGCTTTCCGAACCGCCAGACAGCAGGGCGATCAGGCCCAGGATCCCCGCTCCGAGCGCAACAATGACGATGGTAGCGAGAAGGGCCGCGACAAGGATCTTCCCGGTCCGGCGGGCCACTAGATCGCTGCTGCGACTGGGCGCCAGCAGATGGACCAGTTCGTAGACCAGCAACCCTGCCAGGAGCGAGGCGAGCAGGCCGAGCCATAGCGTGGCGACTAGGACGATGGCAGCGAGGATCTGGGTTGTGATCTCAAGCCGGAGAGAGCTGGCCGCCAGTCCCTTGGATGGAAATGGCGTAACCGGCGGTGGAGGTCGTCCAATAGGGTCGAGCATGTGATCGGACCAGTCGATTGCGTTCTGGAAGACTCTGCGCCTGCGATCGCGGTGTGAAAAGCAGCCTGCTCCATGCCTTAACGCCCCGCTTACCGAGATCCGCGAGGTTGCCCGTTCAGATTGAGGAAGGAGCAACCATGACCAACACGACCGATACCGTAGGCGTCGCCGGCGACCGCATCCGCTCCATCATCGAGCGCATCGAGAAGGTCGAGGAGGAGATCAAGGATCTGATGGAAGCCAAGAAGGAGATCTTCCTGGAGGCCAAGAGCGAGGGCCTTGACGTCAAGATCCTCAAGGAGATCCTCAAGCTGCGGAAGCTCGACAAGGACGAGCGCGACGAGCACGAGACCTTGCTCGAGGTCTATCTGCGCGCCATGGATGCGCCCACGCCCGCTCCCGTCGCCCAGGCAGCCTGATATCAATTCGTTCCGTGACGGGGTGAGCCCTTCGACCTGCGCTTGCGCTGCCCCGTCGCCCCTACCTACGCTACCCTACTCGCTCCTCGGCGCCGCCTCGGTGAGGCGGCGAGAAAGCTGACCATCGAGGGATGACCATCGGCCTGCTCTCACTGCAGGTGAACGTCATTACCCGATTTCAGCCTTCGAAGCGCCTCCGTGAGCAGCACATGCAGCCGCTCGATCGAGGTGTGCCCGAGCGGGATGCCAACCTGCGCGCCATCGATTGTTTCGAGGAGAACGATCGTCGTCTCCTCTCCGAGCATGATCTCTGGCTTAGCCATACACATTGGCAGAATGAATGTTTCTCCGCCCTCAAGGTCGACATCAGTCGCCTTCTCAACGTCGAAAGCCTTGCCTCTTTTCGCCACTCTGACAGCCCTGTCCGTTGCCGCTGCGCCGGCCGATGTCAGCCCATCACAAGCACGCGAGTCTCAGCCCTTCGTGCCTGTTCGGCAAGGTGACGGATTGCTCCAGCTGGGATGACCACCCTGCAGGCTTATTGGTCAGTCTGGCCAAGCTGAAATCAAGCCGCTTCGGTCATGCTGTTGTTCAATTTTCGTCAGCCTGTTTCGGGAGGTGGTACAGGCGGTACCGAGGGTACTGCAGAGCGGAAACGAGCAAGCTCAGGTGGTACCGTCAGTGGGACAGCGTGGTACCGGAAAGCCGCTACGGCCTGTTCGGCCTTGAACGTGTTCCGTGTGCGGGCGTTTTGCTCCTCCTGACTGGGAGGAGTGATGCTGGACGACGCAGAATGGAGAAAGC
>NZ_JBAWTG010000272.1:0-2980 GCF_037106235.1 Methylobacterium nigriterrae
AGGCGAACCGCACGCCCAGCCCACGGATGCCACCCGTAGACGACGACACCGTCGTCGCCACCGCCGGTACTATGGGTCTTGTGCTGAGAGGTTGTACAACGCGGACCGACCCTACACAGCTCTGGGCGGCTTGACGCCCGAGCCTTCGCCAACCTAGCTGTCAGAGCCCGAGAACTTGCATAGGCTTTGGATTACAAACCGGGGCAGCTCCGCGAGGTCCTCGGCGCAAAGTACAGGTGGGCCCGTGGCGCGGATCTCCTCTGAACAAGACGGGCCCTGCGGCTCGCCCAGGGCCCGACTCACCTGCCGGCGCGACCTCTGATCGAGACAGGAGTGCAGCCGAACAATCGGGATGTATCGCCGCTTGTTGGCTGGGGCTGCCGGCAACGTAGACGCGGATAAGGCCCGGAGAGCTGCCCGGAGGAAATCAGATCCTTCACCTCCGAGCGCCTTCCGCGCAGACGCCTGCCGCAGGATGGAAGGCATCTCGTGGTCGGCTCAAGCGTCCGGGAGCGCTTCTGCGCCACCTGCATCTAACGCGCATTCGACGCAACAGCAGGCAGCAGCGCCCTGCCAGGATGAAAGTGGTTCTCGGGCGGCGATCGAGCCCGGACAAATAGAAGGGCTCGGCGGGCCGGCCTCTGGGACGTGTCTGGATTGTCGCTGCCGCTGAGTGGCTTGTTGGGGCGGAGTGGTATCATGGGCAGTTCGTCGAAGATGCCGGAGAGCGCCCGTCCCCATCCTGCCGAAGGTCCGGCGACGCTCGGCACCTACAGCTCGCCGCCCTGTTTCATGCACGAGCTTGATCCGAGTTTCGTTGGACTACCCGGCTGTTCAGAGCAGGCAGCGAGCCCTCCGTTACCTGCCGCCGCCCTCGATTGGCCGGCGATCCAGCAGTGGCAGAAGGAGAAGCGCGCTCAACTGATCGAGCGTCGGCTTCAGATCACCTCCGCAGACCGCACGGATTGGAGTGCTCGGATCGATGCGGCGCTGGCGGAGGTCCTCTCCTCGGTTTCGGGCAAGCTCGTCGGCTTCTACTGGCCCTTCAAGGGCGAATAAAACGCGCGCCCGCTTCTCACCGGCCTGCGCACGCATGAGGTACGTCTCGCGCTTCCCGTGGTGGTCGCGAAGGCGCAGCCACTCCAGTTTCGTGAGTGGTGGCCAAGTGTGCCGATGACTCGCGGCGTCTGGAACATCCCGATCCCAGCTGAGGGCGAGCCGCTCTTCCCCGATATCCTACTCGCGCCGTTGGTGGGCTTCGACGCCGTAGGCTTTCGGCTAGGCTACGGCGGCGGCTTCTATGACCGGACCATCGCAGCGATGCCGTCCAAACCGCAGACGATCGGCGTCGGCTTTGAGCTGTCGCGCCTGGACACCATCCATCCGCAGCCGCACGACATGCGGATGGATGTCATCGTCACCGAGCATCAGACGGCCCGTATCTCTGCGGGGTAGGCTAACGACCCGTTCAAGCCCGCCCATGCGGCGCTTCGGCCAGCAGCTTCCCTCTTCGCTCCAGGCTCAACTCAGGCCTTGGGTCAAGAACAAAGCCATCGCGATCGGGCGTCTGAATCTTTGGTACCGCTATCTTTTCTCACAGCGCCTCGGTCTTTGCGCTGGATCAAGGCCGCACCGAATGTCAGGACTATGCTCGTCCGGCCGAAGCATTGGGAGCCGGCGCGATGCGACAATTCCTCGTTACCTTCCACAAGGTCGTCAGCGACGACACCGGCCACGACCACAGCGTGATGCAGCAGCGGGCCGTGGTTCGCGCCCGATCGGACGTATCGGCCCTCTACGAGGCCAAAGCCCTCTTCTGCCGGCGCATGGGCGTCGTCGACTGGCGGCTGCGTGCCGATACCTGCGACATCACCGACATCGTGGACTGGCGGCCTGAACGCTGCGTGGCGGGCGAACGCAGAGGGCCCATTCTCGAGGGTAGCTTCGATGCTTCTCGGGAGAACGGCGGACGACAGCCGCCACGGCTCGTCACGGTCTCGGCCGTTGCACACCCAACAATTCAGCTGCGAGCAGACTCATGACTGAATCACTGAGTGACACGACCATTCATTTAGTGAAGGTGACGGTTCCTGCCCTGCAGGAGCACGGCCTCGCCGTCACGCGGCGGATGTACGAGCGCATGTTCCAGAACCCCGACATCCGCGACCTCTTCAACCAGTCTCACCATGGTGAGACCGGCTCGCAGCCCAAGGCGCTTGCCGCGGCCGTCCTGGCCTACGCCCAGAACATCGACAACCTCGGTGCTCTTGCTCCAGCCGTCGAGCGCATCGCGCAGAAGCATGTCGGGCTCAACATCCTACCCGAGCATTATCCGCACGTGGCCGAGGCGCTGCTGGGCGCCATCAAGGACGTGCTGGGCGCGGCCGCGACCGACGAGATCCTCGCCGCCTGGGGAGAGGCGTACTGGTTCCTCGCGCACGTGCTGATCGGCCGCGAGACTGCGATCTACGGGAGTCATGCCGCAGCTCCGGGCGGATGGACGGGGTGGCGCAACTTCAGGATCGACGGCAGGACGCGTGAGAGCGAGATCATCACGTCCTTCGTTCTGCGTCCGGAGGACGGCGGACGCGTCTTGCGGCATCAGCCCGGGCAGTATCTGACCTTCTGGATCGACATCCCGGACCAGCATCCGCTGAAGCGCAACTACAGCATCTCCAGTGCGCCCAGCGAGAACGCCTACCGGATCTCGGTCAAGCGGGAGCCCAACGGCATCGTGTCGAACTGGCTGCACGACCACGTGCAGGAGGGACAGATCCTGAGGGTGGCTCCGCCGGCGGGCGAGTTCATCCTGAACGAGGAATCGCCGCGGCCAGTCGTCCTCCTGAGTGGCGGTGTCGGCCTGACGCCCATGATGAGCATGCTGGAGGCAATCGCGAGCCAGCACCCGAACGTTCAGGTCCAGTACGTGCACGGCACGTTGAACGGCGCGACGCACGCCATGAAAGAGCAGGTCAGATCG
>NZ_JBAWTG010000273.1:0-2959 GCF_037106235.1 Methylobacterium nigriterrae
GGCGGCGATCCGGCAGGCTTTCACCCGCTTCACCTCGCAGGAGTGCCGCAACTACCTCGCCGCAGCTGGGTACGAGGACGACTTGGCCGTCGCTACCTACCCGAGAACAGCTCTAGCTCACGCCTTCTGGCGCAATGCCGACCGGCTATTCGGTCTCGGCCTTGCCCCTGGCAGCGAAGTTGCTTAGCTCCTGCTTGCCGCTGCGGGAGGCAGGATGCTGAAAGAGCCGCAGGCCTCCATTTCGGTTGATAAAATTATACGAGCGGGGCGTTCGATGACATCTTCGACATGCCGCGCGAGATCGGACGCTGGGTGAAGACAAACCCAGAGGAGGCTGCGGTCGAGCTCGCGAAGCTCTGGAAGATCGAGCCCGCCATCGTCCGTCAGGCGAATGACCGCCGCTTTTATCGGGTCGAGCCCGCCACGCGGTAGGGCCTCGCCGAGCAGCAGACGATCGCCGACGCGTTCCGGGCCGAGGGGCTGCTGCCGCGCCCTGTCGACACCTCGTCCCTCGGGGTCTGGGCACCCCGCGTCCGCTGATTCCCAGCCGGTCGGTGCGGCGGCTGGGATGTTTGCCGCACCGACCGGGACGCGGCCGCGAAGGCATGGAAGGGCAATCGTCTTTCGCTGGCGCTTAGGATCGGCACAGAAACTTTCGCTGGCGCTTAGGATCGGCACAGAAACTCTCTTTGTCCGCCGAATGTTTGGCAGCACCTTCCGTGCACGCTCATCTAGCCTCACCACATGACTTGCAATTTTCGGCACTTCCTCCTCCAGGATTCAGTCTCGGCAGGCGGTTCTTCAAATCGCGATCCTGCGATCGAACCAGCGGGCCGCCGTCTGTGTCCGGGCCAAACGACGTCGTTCGGTCAGGCACGGAAAGGCTTCGATGATGTTGGTTCTCGATCAAGCGAATGACCATCGTCCTGGTCAGGACATCTGGTTCCCCGGAGACATTGCCCTGGATGCCGAGGCTGTCGGGACCGGTGCTTGCCTCCATGACAGGGCAGCCTGGGCGACGGCCCTCGACGACGGCCTTCTGAGCGAGGAAATCCGTCAGGTCCTCGCGGGCCGCCGCATGCTCGATGCCTTCCCGATCCGCTTCGGGGAGAATCCACAGGCCTACGCCACGCGCGCTGTCGCGGAGATGATTGTTGCCTATCTCAGCTAACTGGCCCGGCTGTCCGGGCGCCCTGGCCCTCGGTCTAATGACCATCCTCTGCGCCGGCACTACCTGCGGGGCGGCGGCCTACCTGGCGCCTCCGACGGGGACCTCGGCCCCGCAATCGGCACTTCTCGTCGCCTCCCGCGCGCCAGCCCTTCCGGAGACCGACGACCCACTGCAAGCTCCGCGTCTGGAGATCGATCCGAACGCTCGCGACCTGAGCCTGGCCGGCGACCTGATCGAGGGCATTGCCGATCGGGTCGCGGACCTGCTCGCGGCACATCCGCATGTCGAGCGCCTCCACCTGACGAGCGAGGGCGGCCTCGTCGAGGAGGCCCTCGCACTCGGCGCCCTCGTCGCCGCCCACGCGCTCGCGACCTACGTGCCAAAGACCTGCGCCTCGGCCTGCACTCTCGTTTTCGTACGCGGCCGAGGCCGCTTTCTCGCTGAGGGCGGCCGGCTCGGCTTCCACGGCCCCTACGAGGTCGGCTTTTTCGAGGCCATCCGGCAGGTCGATGCGGCGCCGGAGCGGACGGCCTACCTCAATGCCGGCCTTGCGCCAGATTTCGTCGCCCAGGCGCTCGTGGTCCGTGCCGAGGCGATGTGGATGCCCGTCGCCTCGCGGCTGCGCGCAGCAGGCGTAGTGACAGAGATGGTTGCGCGCTACCGCTTCCCCGAGCCACGCCCGCAGGTAGAGTCAGCCGAGGGTAACCATCGCGTCGCGGGCCGGCCCGGTCCGGACCTCGTCCGACAGGGCGAGCAGTTCCTCCTGAATCTTGCGCCGGGTTAACGCGTCGAGCGCCGCGAAGCGCTCGTCCATCACAAGCACCCTGGGCTGCGTGGCGAGCGCGCGGGCGATGGCGACGCGCTGCTTCATGCCGCCGGAGAGCTGGTGCGGGTAGCTGTCAGCGAAGTGCGTCAGCCCGACCACCCCCAGATCGGGATTTACTCTAACCAGACCAACGCATTTTCACACAGCCTGCACCCAAAGCAGGCCTTCAGGGCGCATGTAAGGAATGCCCGGTCGCGTGCGTATTCCTGACAATTGATTCCTAACTGGGTTTCCAGACACCGACAGCCGAGGAGCCAGGGCACCGGGCAGGACGCAATCCGTGTGGGAGTTCTGCCGTCGTTTTCTCGACAGGCTGTTGCGCACGCTGCATCCCCGGCTGGGCCATGTCGGCTGTCAGATCGTGCGCTAGTCAACTGGGCACGCCATCTCCGGAAAGCCTGGCCGCAGGGATGCTTCCTCGCCGACCGGCCCCATATATCTGGCCGGTAGAGGAGAGCGTGTCGTGTTTACCGTGAAGGGTGTCGATCCGTCGGGCAGGTCCATGACCTTCGCATGCGGGACAGATGAGCAGGCGATGGAGAAGACATGGGAGCTGCAGCGGCGCGGCTTCCGCGACGTCGTGGTCGTCGACGCCAAGGGTCAGGAATTCGGGGCCGCCGCTTTCGAGAGGTCTCTGGATATCGACTGGGACTGACGAGGTGCGGTGGCGAAACGCGTCAACCGCCTCGTCGCACATGGGAGGGCATTCAGAGGTCCTTGGGCATACCGACCAGGCTGATCCCCTCTGGCTTCGCGCTGTTACGACCAGGCAAAACTGTGCGACAGGCCCCCTGCTGCAGGTCCCCCCCTACCGCCCCTGAGCAGCGCTCAACCGAGGGTTGCGAGAGCCGCCGCCAGATCGACCACCAGATCGTCGGGATGCTCGATCCCGATCGAGACCCTGATCGTCGCGTCCGTGACGCCGAGGCGATCGCGCACCGCCTTCGGCACGCCCGAGTGGG
>NZ_JBAWTG010000274.1:0-2915 GCF_037106235.1 Methylobacterium nigriterrae
CGCAGATCGACGGACAAGGTTGTCGGCATGGCCTCCTCCTTGCCCCATCAACCCTCAGCCGCCCAGCACAGCTTCCGATCGGACGAGCCCCGCTCTAGTTGGTTCCGTAACATCCAATCCGCGCGCAGCTGGCGCGGTTCGACGAGACTGAGAGGGAGAAGAAAAGCCCCGGCGCGAGGCCGGGGCGATGTCGAGAACGGGTACCTACTGAGGCAGGGATCGCCTTAGCGAGCCGGGACTGCAGCGGCCTCAGCGACAACGCGTGGGGTTGTGGGGCCAGCCGCAACCAAGGACGGCGTTGTCGTCAGCTCGGAAGCCGGACGCACAGCTGCCGTGGCGCGGGCCTGCTCACGGTAAAGCGGCGGAGTGAGATGGATGCGGTCATCCGCCATCGCGGTGCCGGCCAGAGTGGCGGCCGTCAGGGCAGCGAGAACGAGAGAACGAATGGTCATGGTCTTGATCCCTATAGTGTTCCAGGGCCTGTGCCCTGCTTCGTGAGAGGGATATGCTTTGCGGCGCGCTATCACTCAAACAGATGTCATCGACAGCCTATATCGACGAAATCAATGAGCGCAGGTGCAAGACGGCTGCAATGGCTCAGCCCTGCTCAGTGGGCCGGAGCATCGACCCGGGCACCCCAGACGTTGAGTGTCCGGGCCGCCTGCCCGTGAGCGGCGACAGCGCTCTCAACAGGGGCTCCGGCCCTGGCCGAAGCGTAGGCGCGTTTGGGAGCAATCGAGCCGGTAGTCAGAACAGCGTTGTTGCGAGTCGCCGCCACTGCAACCACGGCTGACTGCGATCCCGGAACGTTGAAGGTGTGGCCCCAGGCGCCGAAGCTCTGAACCTCCTGAGCAGAGGCCGGAGCAGCAAAGGCTGCCAGGCTGGCGGCGACGGCAGCAGCAGCGAAGGCGGAACGAACGGTCATCGGAGTTCTCCAAAGTGCGTGAGCGGTCGGAGCGGAGTGCCCCCTGAGGGGGCGGCGCCTTGGCTCGTTGCAATAAAGTTGATATAAACTCTTTAGGGGCCGATGCCGTGCGGTTGCACACATGCGTTGGTATCAACCCTGTTTGATGTTTTATGCCGTTCGCGGTCTCTGCTGCCTGCACAGAACAGGGAGAGTTCCTACATGGTTGGTATCAACTTTTCTGAGGAGCGGCCTGTGGCCGGAACGCCTGTCCTGACCCCCGCTGTTGCGGCAGCTGTCGAACAAGCATGCCTCAGCTTCGCGGCCCAGAAGGCAGCGCGCGCCATCGGTCGCCGGTATGATGCGGCACTCCGCCTGACAGGTCTGTCGAATTGGCAGTTCACGCTCCTGATGATGCTCGTCCGCGACGAGGCGCCGACCATTAGCGCGCTGGCGCATGACCTAGCGACGGATCGCACCACGGTGACGGCCAACCTGAAGCCTCTAGAGCGCCGCGGCCTGCTTGCGATCCAGGCGGATGCGGAAGATCGGCGTGTCAGGCGCATCGTGCTCACGGATGAAGGCCGCGCACTCCTGACCGAGGCGTACTCTCTATGGGAGGAGGCGCAAGCCGCTTGCGCCGAACAGCTCGGTAAGGTCAACCAGAACGCCTTCCGTGCTGCCGTGACCGCACTGTCGACCTGAGCACGTCCAGCATGCTCCACAACGCCCAATCCATGCGAATGGGCCGGGATTGCGCGCCATTTTGATTTCCAGACACACAAACCTAACAGGTTGAAGTGTTTGGGAAACCCTCGTTTTCCTTACATAGTGGTCTGTGGCGTTTGGAACGGTCCAATAGGGCAAGCCCTATTGGACCGCTGGTACGCTGGATTGGATGGAAGTCAGCGGGCGCTTGCGTCGCGTGGTTGTCACCGATCGCGACGGCGTTGCACCAGCCATCTGGGGATTGTGAAGTGCAGGCAGGGGTCACCGACCGCAACTCCGCTCCGGGGAAGCCTTCAGCGTGTGCGGCCGGTGCCTGCACCCTGGAGTCCTGAACAGGGCGCACGACGATGCTGCGCCTCACGGCAGGGGGGCGGCAATCGTTGGGAGAGGACAGACAAGGGGGTCGCCGACCGCAGCCACGCCCAAGGGCGGCTGCACCCCGCGGCCGGCGACTGCCCCCTTGGTCCGCTCCGCAGGGGACAAGATCATGCTGCGCGCCAGGGTATGCGCTGGCAAGCTGGTGCGGCGCGGCGTGGGCAGGGGTCACCGACCGCATCGCCGTCACAGGGGGGGTTCGAAACGGGTGCGGCCGGTGCCTGCTACCCTGCGCATCATCAGACAGGGCGCAGGCCGATGCTGCGCCTCAGGGCAGGGGCCAGCAATCGTTCGGAGCGGACTGAGCAGAGCGCCGCCGACGAGGCGCCACACCCTCAATAGCCCCGCCGGCGGCTTGCCTCCGCAATGTGGAAGCGATGGCGGAGTGCACAGCAACCGGCTGCCGCGGACCTTTTCAATTGAGGGTGCTACCTCTTCAGGCGTACCCCCGCGCCGCCGTGGCTCAGCTCACCCGGCTTGAGGAACAGTGGAACAGCAGAAAGCCGCCGGCCGCAGCGGCTTGCAGCGCGGCGACCTGCGAGATTGCCAAGGCCCCACAGGGCGCAAACAGTTAGGGCAGCTTCCAAGTCGCTTTGTGCTGCACGATCGTCATTGGCCGCGCGCCCTCGGGCACCTTCACGGGCTGGAAGGTGTAGTCGGCCGATCCGGACTCTAAGGCAGACACCTGATGGATGGCAGCGGTGGAGATGGCGCTATGACCGCCTCTGACAGAGCCGATATTGGAATGCGTTGCCGCCTGCTGCTTCCTGCCGCTTCAGGGCAATCTAGGTATTTTCGCGAAGGGATTAGATGGAAACGGTCACCATCGTTTTGGCATTGTTGCTGGCGGTCCTCGTCAGTGGCGCTCTCGGTCGGCTCCTTCCTCTACCCCTTCCTCTGATCCAGA
>NZ_JBAWTG010000275.1:0-2890 GCF_037106235.1 Methylobacterium nigriterrae
GCGGACTTTCCGGCAAAGCCGCTGATCGCGGCGAGATCGAGATCCTTCGGATTCACGTTGAGGCCTGCGCCTGGCTGGATGAGCTCCCCAACACCCCAGCCGATCAGCATGGCGATCGTTGTCATCACTTCGAAATAAATCAGCGCTTTCAGCCCCACCCGTCCGGCGGTCCGCAAGTTGCCGGCCGAGTTGATGCCATGCACAATTGCGAGGAACACGATAGGTCCAACGCACATTTTAATCAGTTTTACAAACCCGTCGGCGAGAGGCTTCATCTCGACAGCCATCTTCGGATCGAGAAGACCTAACAGCAGTCCAGCAGCGATGCCGATTAGGACCTGAACATAGACGTGTTTCAGGGCGTTCATGGCTATCTCCCAGATAATTTTATTATTTGCGCTTATAGATTAGCTCCCGCTCGACCGACTGGCAGTTTCCGCTCTATTCAGGTCGATGCTGGAAGCCGAATGCGGACTTGAAGCCGTTCAAGTCGCCTTGATGATGGCCTGAATCTCAGCCGGAATGGCAATCCCGTCCTGCAAGGCGCGGGCGCGGTTCGCGAGCCGGCGCGCACCGGGCAGGCGAGCACCCGGCTGAGCCTCGATGGCGTGCGCCAACGCGGCCATTCTTTCGCCGAAGCGCCCGTTGCCGAAGGCGGCGGGGTCGATCGCCAGAAACAACTGCCCCGTGGCCGGTGGCGGCCCCTCGCCGTCGAGAAAGGACGATGCTTCGAAGGCGAGATTGGCACCGGTGAGGCAGGCCGCCAGCACTTCGACCATGAAAGCGAGTGCTGCGCCCTTTGCGTCTCCCAGTGGCACCATCGTGCCCTCGATCGCTCGCGCGGGATCTGTGGTGGGTTTTCCCTCAGAGTCGAGGGCCCAGCCTTCCGGAATCTGCTCGCCCCGCTGTCTGGCAGCAACGATTGGACCGCGGGCGACCTTCGATAGGGCAAGGTCGACGACTGCCGGCTCGCGACCTTCGAGCGGCGCAGCGAACGCGATCGGGTTGGTGCCGAACACCGGCGTCCGACCACCCCATGGCGCGATGCCGCCCGGCGTGTTGGCGAACAAAATCGCGACCAGCCCTTGGCGCGCGAGCGCCTCGCAGGGCAGGCCTGCGGCGCCACAGTGGTTGGAGCGCCAAATCGGCGCCACGGCGACACCCTGCTCCGCTGCGATGCGGGGCAACTCCGCAGTCGCGAGATCGAGGGCGGGATACGCGAACCCGAGCGCGGCATCGATTGCGAGCACGCCGCTACGTGGTCTCGTGGCTGTAGGACGGGCTTGGCCGTTGATCTTGCCGTTCCTGAGCATCGCCAGGTAGGTCGGGATGCGGGACAGCCCGTGGCCTTTTAGCCCATCCGCCTCCGCAGTCACGAGCGCGCGCGCCACCGAGCGGGCATTCTCCTCGGCGCAGCCGTTGCGCTGGAAAACCGCCGCGACCTGCTCTGTGGCCGATTCGATGGAGAGTGTGGTCATGCGGACAGGACCTTTCTGACATTCTCGACGGTGACCCAGGATACGCGAACGTTTGACTCCTCGGTCACTCCGGCAATGTGCGGCGTGAGCACGAGATTTGGCACGTTGGCGAACTTGGCTGCGGCGTCCCTTCCGAGCGGCTCCTCAGCAAAGACGTCGAGCGCGGCGCCGCCGAGCCGGCCAGCGCGCAAGGCCTCGGCCAAGGCAATTTCGTCGACAACACCGCCTCGCGCGGCATTGATGACGACGGCCCCAGGCCTCATGCGCCCAATTGCGTCAGCACCGATCAGACCACGGGTGTCGGCGGTCAGGGGGACGTGGAGGCTTACAACGTCGGCTTCGGCGAGCAGAGTTTCCAGCTCGCGCCGCTCGACGGCCATGGAGCTGAAGGCGCTGTCGGGAGCATACGGATCATAGGCGACAACGCGCATACCGAGCGCGGCGGCGCGCTTGGCCGTCTCCCGCGCAATTGAGCCGAAGCCAATGAGGCCCATTACCCGTGCGGCGGTCTCTCGCCCGATCAGGGCGTTGCGCGGCCAAGCGCCGGTCAGCATCTCCGGCGTGGCGTGGTAAGCTCCGCGTAGCAGCAGCATCGCCGTACAAATCACGTACTCGGCGACCGAAAGATCGTTTGCTCCAGTGGCTGGAAGCACGGCAATGTTCCGGGCCTTGCAGGCTCCAACATCGATATTGTCGAGGCCGACGCCCAGACGGCCGACGGCGCGAAGGGAGCGCGCGCCGTCGAGCAACGCTCCCCGGACTTGGGTGCGATTGCGGACGATGATCGCGCGTGCGGAAGCCATTTCTGCCGCAAGCTCGTCTGGACGGTCGACTAGCCCCGGGTCATAGAGGACGTCATACCCAGCAAGCCCTTCGCGGATTGCTGCCTCATCCATGAATTCGCTGATGACAATGTCTGCCATGGCAGTTCCTCGAGCAGGAGCACGAGACCACGGCGCGCGTTGGCGCCGCGAGTTGCTGGTGCAAGACAATGGAGTAGGACGGCCGCAGCCCGTGGGCTGCGGCCGCCGAAGCGCGATCAGGCGCTGCGGTAGAGCTTCGTCATGGAGAACTCGCGGTGCCCGAGGGACTCCGCGGCCGTGAGGCGGCCGTTGGCCGTGCGCACCACCATGTCGATGAGCGCGTCGCCCGCCTGATCCAGGGTCATCTCACGGCGCAGCACACCGGTCACATCGACGTCGATGTGCTCGCCCATGGTGCGCAGAGTCTTGGGATTGCCCGAGATCTTGATCACCGGAAGGATCGGGTTGCCGATCACGTTGCCCTGCCCGGTCGGGAAGGTGTGCACCGCATAGCCCGCCGCCGCCATCAGGGTCACGCACTCGGCCGCGGCCGAGGACGTGTCCATGAAGTAGAGGCCCGGCCCCCGGGCCGGCGCTTCGGCGGGCTGG
>NZ_JBAWTG010000276.1:0-2861 GCF_037106235.1 Methylobacterium nigriterrae
GTCGGTCGCCCGCACGCCCGCGCGGCCCGCATTGAGCTGCGGGTTGCCCCCGTAGGCGCGCGCCATCGCGCTCTCCAGCGTCTCGGCCCAGGCCGGGCTGGCAGCCGCGATGCCGGCGGCGGCGGCCAGCCGAAGCGCGGTGCGCGTCGCAGGTTTGCGTCTTCTCACGTCGATCAGCCCTTGCGGTTTCTCGAAGGAACCGGATTTTCCGTCTCGCGACGGTTGTAGCGCGGGACTACGCGCGATCCGGTTAAGCCCGCCCTAGCGCCGACTTTAGCCGAGCTTGAACCTCGCGGCCCAGGGGCGCGGGGGTCCGAGCCGAAGAATCGTGACGGGGTGCCGCAAAAAGGCGACACTCGCGACGCAGGTATTCGGCCGGTCTTTGCAGATCGGGCGTTGCAAGCCGGGCTGCACGCGGCAATCCATGCGCCGAATGTCACGATTCGTACGGAAGCACCCGGCGGCGGTCCGGGCAAGCGGCCTGCCTGCCCGCCATCCGGCGGGGCGCCGGGAATCAGCCCCGGCCCGGCGGCCTCAGAAGGAGAAGCCCGCCTCGGCCGCGAAGGCGGCGAGGCCCGGAAGGTTGGCGTCGAACAGGGGGCGCGCGCCGAAGGCGTCGCCCGCCCGCACGAACAGGGTCGTCTTGGCGGAGCGATCCCGCCCCATCACGCAGACGAGGCGCCCGCCGTCCTTGAGCTGGTCGAGCAGGGCCTGCGGGCGCAGCTCGACGCGCCCCTCGACCAGGATGGCGTCGTAGGGCCCGTGCCCGGCGGCCCCCGCGGCGAGCGGCGCCTCGACGATCTCGGCCGTGCCGCCGAGCCGCTCGCGCGCGGCCGCCGCGAGCCCCGGCACCGGCTCCAGGGCCACGACGCGGGCGCCGAGGCGGGCCATGAGGGCGGCCGCGTAGCCGTAGCCCGCCCCGACATCGAGGATCCGGGCGCCGGGCTCGATCGCGAGCGCCTGGATCATGCGCGCCAGCACCATCGGGGCCGGCAGGAAGCGGGCGTCGCCGTCCGCCCCGCCGAGCCGCAGGGTCTGGTCGATATAGGCGAAATCCTCCCGGCCCGGCGGCACGAAGCGCTCGCGCGGGACCGCGTCGAACGCGTCGAGGACCGCGATGTCGTTCACGTCGAAGGTCCGGAGCTGGCAATCGACCATGAGGCGTCGCGCCTGCGCGTAATCGAGCATGGTGGCCGTGTTCCCTCGACGCCTGTCGGTCAGCGCGCCGCGCGTCCCGCGCGCCCGGGGCGGGGCGGGGCGGCGCTCAAAGCTGGCGGGTTGTCGTGGATCGGCCGGAAAAAGGCAAGGTTCTCGCGCCGGCCTCGCGAGCGCCCGGATCCGCACGACGCCGCGACGCGCCCGCAGGCCCGCGCTCGGTCCTAGGAATGAGCATGGCTCTGAAGTGTGGAGGCCTCGGAGGGAATCGAACCCCCGTGCAAGGATTTGCAGTCCTCTGCGTAACCACTCCGCCACGAGGCCGTCCGGCGGCCGGCCCCGCGGGCCCGCACGCTCCCCCCGAGCCGGGCGGCCGGCACGGGGAGAGCGGTCTCTAGCAGAGGCATGGCGGCCTGGGCAACGGTGTTTCTCGCGCGGTCCGGTCCGCCGGCGGAGCGCGCGGCGGGCGCCCGCCCTGTGACGGAATCGTCAAACAACCCGCACAAGCACCCTTGCGCCCGGCATCCGCGATGTGTAGACACCCGGCCGTGGTCCCCGATAGCTCAGTTGGTAGAGCAAGCGACTGTTAATCGCTTTGTCGCAGGTTCGAGTCCTGCTCGGGGAGCCAGCACCCTCTCCTCCACCAGTATCCGTGCGGTTTTACGCTGTCGGGCCGAGCGGCTGAACGCCCCGCGCCTTGGCCGCGCCTCGGCTTTGTGCCGGCGCCTCCTGCGGCTCCCGATCCGAACCCGCCCGGACGGCCCTGCCCGCCCCGGTCGAACCCGCCGCGCGGCCGCGCGTTGATCCCTCCCGAGGAGGCGACGATGCCCGACAGGCCGAGCAGGACCGGACATCCGGGCGAGGACCCCCGCGATGCGGAGCGCGCCCCGCACGACGCGCCCCCGAGGCGGCCCGGAGACGCGCCGGCGGCGGGTGTCGCGGCGGGCCGGAGGGACCCGGCGACCGACACCGCGCCCATGACCGCGCCAATGCCCCCGGGCGACGGGCCGGGCTTCGACACCGAGGAGGCGGCCGCCTATCGCGAGAACGACGCCTGAGCGGCCGCGCGGCGGTCGGGACGCCCCGGCACGGGCCGGGGATGCAGACCAGACCACGCGAAAAAACAGGCTGCGCCGCCGCGCCGCCCGGTTACCATCCCGGCACAAGAAGGAAGGAGCCCGGGATGGAAACGAAGCAGAGAGAGCTCGAGGCGCGGATCGTCGCGATCGAGTACGCCCTCCAGGTCATCGTCAACTGCCTGTCCGATCGCGAATCCCTCGACCGGGAGAAGCTCCTGCGGCTGCTCCGGACGGCCTCCGAGGAGCCCAGGGCCGGGGCCTCGAACCCGAGCGTCCCGGCGGCTTTGGGCGCGCTCGCGGAACGGCTCTGACCACCCTCCCGCCGGTGCCGGGCCCGCCCGGGGGCGCGGGATCGGCGCCGCGGGCCGACCGCGCGTGGCAGGACCGCCACGCCTGCACGGTCCGAAGCAACCTTGAGTAAAATTTCGGCACGATCCGAAGATGAAAACCAGCAGGGCTTAAGACCTCGTCAGTCATTCCGCGGCGTTCTGGTCGGCGATCACGAGCTGAATCGCGAGCCAGGATGTCATGACCGCGCTGAGTGTCTATGTCGGCAACGATCCTGCGGCTCTTGCGGCCTACCAGGCCTGGCTTGGCCGGCCGGTGGACGACGTCCTGTTCTACCTC
>NZ_JBAWTG010000277.1:0-2852 GCF_037106235.1 Methylobacterium nigriterrae
TGCTGGTCCACGGCATCCGCCCACCACGCGTGCGGTTCCGGTCGACGATCGGCGATGCTGTCGTAGCCGCCCACAACAAGGCGGATGCCGAAGACGCCAGTCCCACCCTCACTCCAACTTGAGGATGGCAATCGGTCAACTCCTCGTTGCGGCCGATGCCATACATGTCGGCGGTGTCGAGGAAGGTCACGCCGAAGTGGAGCACGCGCTGCAGAGTGGCGACCGACTCAGCCCTGTCGAGGCAGGCGTAGAAGTCCGACATGCCCATGCAGCCGACGCCAAGCGCGGACACCTCTAGACCCGAGTGGCCGAGCTTACATGTCGTGTTGGGTGAACGATTTTCGCTCGATCTGTCCGCTGCCGTCGCGGCCCATCCGTTTGCTGTGAAGACGCTAAAACGCATGAACGTGGGCCTTGCAGCCCGTCGTGCAGCGGTGCGCACCGCCATCATGCCGGCGCGGCCGGAGAAGGTGTGAGATCCAGCCTCATGCGGCCTCATCCTTCTCGCGCAGTGCTGCTCGGAGGTCAGGCAGGGCGGCGATGTTCGCAGCGATCCGCTGTGCCTCCTCCCGCGACATGTACCCAGTGACCGCCCGTCGCTCGGTGTCATCCGAGAAGTAGACGTAGGCCAGCGGCGCACTGGCTGCGTCCTCGATGCGGAATGCCTCCTCAAGCTCGATGATGCGCCAGGGTGCGGAGAAGCGGCGAGCCTGCTCAATCATGCGACGGCTTGTACCTCCAAATTGCGGCTGCAGCATGCCCCGCTTTCTGATGAGCGCCGACATAAGCTCCTGAGGGACGAGCCTTGCCACGCCGTTCGGAAGGAAGTCGGTCAGAACGGCATCTTCGACGGCCTCAAGTCGTCGCTCGCCATCGAGTTCGGCGTGCAGCGACACACTCGGCTTCATCAGTACAATACCGTTCCGAACGGAACCGTGCTGAGCGGAGGCATCTAGCTGGGGCAAGGGAAAAGTAATGGGCCCGACCTCGCCACATTCTGATCGCGCGCCTTCGCGCCCGACCATGTTCGATGCTGCACTCAAGATCGGACTGCTAGCCTTTCTGCTCTACGCCTGCAGTCGGATCATGCTGCCTTTGTTTGACGACCTGCTCTGGTCGACAATCCTGGCGGTAATGTTGTATCCACTACATCTCCGCCTGCGCCTCCGACTCGGCAATCGCTGGTCGGCGCTGCTGATCGGGCTGGTTGGCGTCGCGGTGATGTTGGTGGCGATGGCTATCGTGGTGACATCGCTTGCATCTTCCATCTACGCGCTCGTCTCGGACCTAAGGAACCAGAGCCTGACCGTACCGCCGCCTCCGCCACGGCTTGCCGACATTCCGCTGATCGGCCAGAAATTGTCGGAGGCCTGGGCACTCGTTGCCACCGACATGACGGCGGCGCTCGCAAAATACGGCCAGACTTTGAAGAAGCCTGCGGCATGGCTCGTGTCGTTCGCTGGCGGCCTCGCTACTGCCGGACTATCGTTCGTCCTTTCTTTCGCAATCGCCGCCGTACTTGTCGCCTATGGTGAGGGTGCCACTGGATTTGCTCAGCGACTGTTGACGCGGGTCACCGGCAGCGCGGCGGAGGGAGCCCATATAAGGACGCTGACCGTTGTCACGATCCGCGGCGTGGCGCTCGGCGTTGTCGGCGTAGCGGTGATCCAGTCGCTGCTCCTCGGGGTCGGCTTCTTCACCATCGGCCTTCCAGGAGCCGGCTTTTTCACGCTCGCGGCGCTTTTGCTGGGTATCGTGCAGGTACCGGCGACACTGCTGACAGTGCCCCTGATCGTCTACGTCTTTGCAACCGAAGCAACGAAGCTGGCGATCATCTTTTCAATCTGGACAATTATCTCCGGGCTCAGCGACAATATTCTCAAGCCATTGATGCTCGGCCATGGACTGGAAGTGCCGATGCCGGTCATTCTGATTGGTGTCATCGGCGGCATGCTTGCCCACGGCCTTCTGGGTTTGTTTGTAGGGCCGGTACTCCTGGCCACCGGCTATGTGCTGCTCATTGGATGGTTGCGTCAGAACCCGGTCGAAGGCGGGCCGCAGATTGATGGTCCGGCGCCGTGATTGTGATCCTTGCTCTAGGCTTGCTCAGGCCAGTGGGCGAGCCAAGCGCGAATGCGGCGCCTGCGCATTTAGCGGCGGAATTTTCAAAGGCTCGTCAAGGCCGACTTCGGGCCGGGAGCTTTCATAATGCTCAATTCGCGCACTCCTAGGTTGTGTCCGAGTTGAAAGCGGCCGCCCTCTCAGCCTGCGCCATCACTCAGCAACACCTGGGCTGCGGCATCGGTCATATGTCATGGTCCGAGTAGCTCGCAGGGTATGTTCGCGAGGACGCAAGAGGCAGCGCGCATCTCGACTTGGAGAAGCGGGATCGTCATGCGCGCGACCAGCAATACGGCCGAGAACACCAGCACCAGCAACGCTACGCGGCGGCCATCGGAGCGCGCTGCTTCGCGCACCGGTAGGCTTGTAGGCATTGTCCCTACCCTCCCTCGGCGACACGTCATTAGTCTTGCAAGGCCCCGAGCGCTGCCCGCCGCCCCCGCAAGACCGTGAGGTATTCCTCGGTATCCCGCAGCGCCTACTCGGCCGCGGCGGTATCCCGACCGTGCCTCATCTGATCCGCGATGCGCGCAAGTTGCCCGATCTGAAGCCTCTCCTTCTTGGCGATGCCCCGCTTCGTGAGAGCCAGCTCGTAGGCGGCCGACCACGTCATGGTGCACCTCCATTGCTATGGCCGGTCCGCTGGGGCGAGCAGGCGTCCTGCGCGTTCGCCGCGCCCGTGAGCATCATGAGGGCGCAGACCCAGGTTTGAGCTTACAGGCCCGTATCAG
>NZ_JBAWTG010000278.1:0-2839 GCF_037106235.1 Methylobacterium nigriterrae
CGTGCCAATGATGCCGCCGACCGCCCGCTCGAAACCGTCGGCCATGTCGCTCATGGCGTGCTTGCGCTCAGCGGCAGCTGCTTCGTCAGCAATACGCCGACGCGGCCGGGTCCTGTTGCACCCGCTTCTCGACTGCCGCTAGCACTTCGGCGAGGCGCTGCTTGAGGCGTGCTGCGCTCTCAGCCTCGAGCGCGTCAACGTCGATGAAGAAGTCGATGCCGTGGCCATGTTCGCTAAAGACCGTCTCCTCGCCTGGAGCGGGGCCGAGGTCGCCCTCCACCGCGTACGGCACCACCTCGCGGCTGATGCCCTTCATGCGGATCGGTTCCTGCGGCCGTGCGCGCACGATGTCGTTGACAAGAGCATAGGTCTCGAAGCTCAGCATGATGCCGTTCGGTGCGGCGCTCGACTGCAGGCGGGCGGCGAGGTTCGCCTCAGCGCCAATGATGGTGTAGTCCATCCGCTCCTCGGAACCGAAGTTGCCGACGTTGCAGTAGCCGGTGTTGATGCCCATCCGCGCCTGGAACGGGTGTTCGATGCCGGCGCGGCGCCAGCGCGCATTGAGCCCGGCGAGGCTGCGCTGCATGGCGATGGCCATGCGAACGCAGGCACAGGCGTCCTCGCGCACGCCCTTGGTTTCGGGATCGCCGAAGAACACGAGGATAGCGTCGCCGATGTACTTGTCGACGGTGCCACCGTGCTGAAGCGCGATGGCACTCATTTCGGTAAGATATTCGTTGAGGAGTGCCGTGAGTTCCTCAGGCTGCAGCCGCTCGGTGGCGGCCGTGAAATCCTTGATGTCGGAGAAGAAGATCGTCAGCTTCTTGCGTTCGGTATTGACGGAAACATTGCGCTCGCCGCTGAAAATGCTCTTGTATACCTGAGGAGAGATGTACTTCGCGATCTGGACTGAGATCGAAGCCAGGAAGCTGTTGGATTCGACCAGCTCCTGGTTCATGCGGTCGATCAGCCGCGTCTGGCGGTTCTGGAGCACCAGGAATGTGGTGCCGGCAACCGCAGCAAGGACGAAGTAGCCGAGCAGGTACTTGAATGACAGCACGTTGGCGGCGATCGGCTGGCGCAGGACGATTTCTTGGATGCCGCGCACGTCGCCGACTTTCCAGTCGGTCTTCGGGCTCAAAGGGTGGGTGTTGTGACAGCGTACGCAGACCGATTCCATGCGTATCGGCGCAGCGATGCGGACCTGCCGGTCGAAGAGAGAGCCGGAGACGTCGACGTCCGATTCGGCCTGCGGGTTTGTGCGAAGGTGGGCAAGCGCCGCTTGCTCGAAAGCGTCGAGCTCATGGGGCTTGCGGTCCTTGAACGGCATGTCCGAGATGAAGCGGTATTTGATCGATCCGGTCTCGCCGCTAATCCGGGCGCCGAGCTCGAGGGAGAGCGTCGCCGGAATCGGAATGGCGTTTGGGATCCCCTTGTAGTCATGTCGCGTCTCGATCTTGCCGGTGGCGGTATTGACCGCCTGCACGACGTCGCTGGCGTAAAAGCTACGCATCGCGTCGATGATGCGACCCGTCTCCCGCGCCTGTGCCTCCAGCGTGTGCTCGGACAGGGCTCGCAAATCCAGCCAGACGGCGATCGGCAAGCCGGCAAGCCCCAGGACGAGGGCGCAAACGAGCAGCGGCCCCATGAGCTGCTGGTGGCGCGCAGTTCGCTCGCTGAGGTTCGACATCCCGCATTCTCGCGACGTACGCTCGGCCCCCATCCGTCGATTTTATACCGGATCCAAGCTGTTCCGTGCACCAGCCACGGTGACGTCAGACAAAGGGCATGCCGCAGGGGCCGTTGCGAACAAACTGCGAAGCGTGGCAGCAGAGGTCGGATGACTCAGATCGGTTCCGGAAGCGGTCGAACCGCTGCTGCCTTTCCAAAATCCGAGTGGATGCGCTGTATCCAGCCGCGCTGCAGGAGCACGAGGAGGCAACCACCGGCGAGGCGGCTGCGCTAGACCGAGCCCTCGTCCGGGACCTTGAGGAGGACCGCGCGATGCCTGTCCGTGCGGTCCCAGGCGGGGTGGTCCGAAACGGGCCCGGCACGGTGGGCCGCCGGGGCCCGCCCGAGGGCCGCCAGAATGGCGTCGAGCCCGTCGGTAAGGGCCGCGGGGCCGGGCTGCAGGATCAGCGGCGACTTGATCTCGACGATCCGGCCCTGCGCAACCGCGGGGATGGTGTCCCAGCCCGGGCGCGCCGCGATGCGAGCGGGCACGACCTTCTTCCCGCACCACGAGGCGAGGATCAGCTCGGGCGCCGCCGCGACAACCGCTTCGGGCTGCACGATCCGGTGCTTCGCTGCCCCTTGGCGCGCCAATTCGGGGAAGACGTCCTGCCCACCCGCGATGCCGACGAGCTCCGAGACCCAGCCGATCCCGGAAATCAGCGGCTCATCCCATTCCTCGAAATAGACCCGCAATCGGCGCTGCCCGAGGACTTGCTCCGCCACGCGGGCGAGACGTTCCTCGTAGGCGCGCGCGAGCGCCTCGGCCTTGTCGCCGGCGCCAACCAGGGCGCCGACCGTGCGGATCATCGTCAGGATGCCGGCCACGTCGCGCTGGTTGAACAGATGGACGGCGGTGCCCGCCCGAGCGAGATCGGCGGCGATGCCGGCCTGCAGGTCCGAGAAGGCCAGCACGAGGTCAGGTTCGAGGGCAAGGATCTTCGGAATGTCCGCGCTGGTGAAGGCTGAGACCCGTGGCTTCTCGCGCCGGACCTGGGGCGGACGCACCGCGTAACCCGAGACACCGACGATGCGATCTTGCTCACCGAGAAGGTAGAGAGTCTCGACCGTCTCCTCGGTCAAGCACACGATCCGCTCGGGTGGAAAT
>NZ_JBAWTG010000279.1:0-2823 GCF_037106235.1 Methylobacterium nigriterrae
AGTCCCAGATGTTCATCCAGCGCTACATCGAGCGATTCCCGGCGGGGGGCGAGATCGTGATCTTCGACCGCAGCTGGTACAACCGCGCCGGCGTCGAGCATGTCATGGGATTTTGTAGCGAGGCGGAGTATCGCCGCTTCCTCGATCTCTGCCCGCGCATCGAGCGCTTCATCGTCGACGGCGGGACCCAGCTCATCAAGTTTTGGCTGGAAGTGGGCAAGCAGGAGCAGAAGCGCCGCTTCCTGGCGCGGATCGAGGATCCTCTCCGGCAGTGGAAGCTGAGCCCGATGGACCTCGAATCCTACGGCCGCTGGTACGAGTTTTCGAAGGCACGCGACGCGATGCTGGCGGCCACCGACACCGACGACGCGCCCTGGTACATCGTCCGCTCGGACGACAAGCGGCGGGCACGCCTCAACTGCATCGCCCACCTCCTCCACCTGATCCCCTACAAGGAGGTCAAGCGCGAGGCGGTGACGTTGCCGAAGCGCAGCAAGGCGAACGCCTACGACGATGTCCTCATGGACAGGCGCTTCGTCCCGGAACGATACTGAGGTCGGGCTCGTGCCGGCCGCGCCCGGGGCCTGAGCGTCCAGCCCCGGCCGTGCCGCCGTCAGAGCCCGAGGCTCGCCTTGAACTCCTCCAGGCGGCCGATCGAGACGTCGAATTGGGCATGCGTCGCCTCGTCCACCGTCGCGTCCCGCTCCAGCTGGAGGTGGGCGATCTCGTCTTCGATCTGGGCGGCGGTCAGCTCCTCGACCGGCAGAACCCGCTCGGCCAGGATCGTGACCCGGCCGGCCGTGACCTCGACGAAGGCGCCCCGCACGAAAGCGCGGCGTCCGGTGCCGGCGGCATCGGTAGCGAAAACGATGCCGGGATGCAGCGCCGTCACGAGGGTCGCATGGCCGGCCAGGACGGTCATGTCCCCCTCGACACCCGGCAGCACCACGGATCGGATCTCGCCTGCGAAGACGACCCGCTCGGGTGAGACCAGCTCGGCGTACAGCTCGGCCATCGCGGCTCCCTCCCCGATGCGGTTGCCGCGCCCGGGCGCGCTCAGGCCATGATGCTGAGACCGCCGTCCACGTAGATCGTCATGCCGGTCAGGTGCGCGGCGTAGGGCGTCGCCAGGTAGGCCGCGGTGAGGCCGACATCGTCGATGTCGACGAGCTCGCCGATCGGCGCACGCTGCACCGCCTCTGCCAGAAGTAGGTCGAAATCCTTGAGGCCCGAGGCGGCGCGTGTCTTCAGGGGGCCGGGCGAGACGGCGTGGACACGGATGTCCTGTTTCCCGAGCTCGTAGGCGAGGTAGCGGACCGCGCTCTCCAGCGCCGCCTTCACGGGGCCCATCAGGTTGTAGTTCGGCACGACCTTGTTGGCGCCGTGATAGCTCATGGTCAGGAGCGTGCCGCCCTCCGGCATCAGCGGCGCCGCGAGCCGGGCCATGCGGATGAAGGAGTGGCAGGAGACGTCCATCGCAACCTTGAAGCCCTCCGACGAGCTGTCGACGAGCCGACCCTGAAGGTCCTCCTTCGGGGCGAACGCGATCGAATGCAGGGCGATGTCGAGCCTGCCCCAGGTCTCGGCGACCTGGCGGAACACAGCTTCGAGCTCGCCCTCCTTCTGGACATCGCAGGGTGCGAAGATCGGTGCGTCCAGTTCCCGCGCCAGCGGCTCGACGAAGGGCCTGGCCTTTTCGTTCAGGTAGGTCAAGGCGATCTCCGCCCCGAGCCGGCGGAACACCCGGGCGCATCCAAACGCGATGGAGTGCGCGTTGGCCACGCCGAGCACAAGGGCGCGCTTGCCGGCCAGCGCGTTGCCGTCAGGAACCTGTATCATCGGTGAGCCCTCTGCGACTTGCCTCGGCCGGCTTGGCGCCCGGGCGCGTGCGACGATGCGCCGATGGGCGCCATGCCCACCTCGGGGACCTGTTCCGGCCCCAGGAGACGCCGGAACTCGGGCATCAGCGCCCGCTGCTCCGGCGCGAGGTCGATCTTGTCCGTCAGCCGTTCCAGAAGGCCGAGGAGGCGCCGGCGCTCCTCGGCCGTTCGCACGAGCATCGGCAACGTCGCCAGCGCGCGTTCAGGCTCGTGCTCGACGATGTAGGATTGCTGCCGCACGACCTGGCTGGCCTCGCCGGCCGTCAGGTCGAGCAGGCCGACCTCGCTGCCGACGAGCGTCCGGATGCGCTTGGCGGTCGAGAGACGCTTCTCGCGCGTCCCGAGGCGGGCAGCGAGCAGCGTCGCCCGGACGGCGGCCTCGGTGAACCCGCCCTGCTCGATCCGGGCGAGGGCCTCGCGGACGGCCGGCACCTCACCGGCGGGGCGGTACACCGGCGTCTCGGCCGCGGGTCCGGCCGGGGCCAGGAGGCTCATCGGGCCGTAGAGGTTGTAGAATAGGTTCTCGGCCGCCGCGTCGCGCAACTGCCGGTAGAGATCCCACGACGCGGTCACCCCGGCCGCGAGCGCTCTCTCCGCGGCGGCGCTCGGTCCGGCCTCGTCCCGGGGCGTGCGATGGGCCCGCGCGAACTCGGCCCAACCTTTCAGCGGTGCGAGCCAAGGGTTGAGATCCGAGATCGCCCATCGGCGCGCCCGGAGCGGGTGGAGGGCCCGCGCGATCTTTCCCATCTCCGGGGTCACCAGGGCTCCGAGCACCGGATGCACGAAGGTTTCGTAGAGCGAGGCGTTGAACTCCGAGACCTTCTCGACGGCGGCGAAGGGGACCTCGTCCTTGCGGGCGTATTTCTGCAATTGCTGCAGGTTCTCGACCCGGTGCTCCGTCAAGACGACGTCGTAGCGGGTCGCACCGTTCGTTGCCTGCTCC
>NZ_JBAWTG010000280.1:0-2817 GCF_037106235.1 Methylobacterium nigriterrae
CTTCGCGCGCCTTTCGCCTGCGGAGTGCCGCAACTACTTCTCGGCCGCCGGCTACGAGGATGACGCTTGTGCTTCCAGCTGATCGGGACCCGCTCTAGCCGCGCATCGGTGCAGCTTATGTATGTCCATTCAAGATCAGCTAGGCTCTAAGCCCTTCGCGCGGATCGCATCTGCTGCAGGCGGCGCTTTGAGGAACGTGATGAAAGCCTCGGCCCGAGCCCTGTCCGCAGTCACAGCTGAAATCCCTCCGGTCAGAACCACATAGGACTGCACCTCAGCCGGGAATGGGCCGACCACGTCCACGCCAGCAACGGACATAAGCTCCGGCATCAGTTGCACAGCAAGGTCCGCCTCACCACGCGCTACGACGTCGCCTGTGAGGCCATTCGGGATCGTCTTGGCTTTCGCCTTCACATCATCGGCAATTCCAAGCTTCTGCAGAGCCGCAGAGAACATGCTGCCGCTCACCCCCGAGGTGCTGTAGGCCACCGAGTTCGCGCTGGTGAGAGCATGCTTGAGCGCCTCGGCAGAGCCGATGTCAGGCCGTGCTGCGCCTTTCTTGACGGCAAGGCCAATGCCGGTGCGGGCCAGCGTGGTGGCTGAACCGTCTGCGACGATGCCCTGCTGGATCAGGGCGGTGATGAGAGGCGGGGTGAGAACCACGACGTCAAAGGGCTTGCCGGCCTCGATCTGGGACTTCAGCAGAGCGGAGGTGTCATAGGTGACGACGAGGTGGTCTCCGGTCTTGGCCTGGAACTCCGACGCGAGGTCCTCCACGACAGTCTTGAGCCCAGTAGAGCAGAGAATGGTGATGTCAGCGGCACGAGCGGCGCCTGCCGAAAAGTAGGCAGCAGTCGCGAGCACACAGAGCGTACGTAGTCTCTTCGCGGTGTCGAACATCTCTTCTCCCCGGCGCGATAGCCCGATAGGCCGCTGCTGAGCCACCATGAGAACAAGAAGCCGCCAGCCGGTCCAGTGCGTGGAAGGCTTACAAGGGTATCCCGAGGCGAACGGGCAGGTCTTGGGCTACCGCTGATCGCGAGGCAGCACGGCATCAGTCGCATGTGGGTTCATCGTGTGCTCAATCCGAAGCACGCTTTACCAGCCATCGGCGCCGTGCATGATCAATGGCCGCCATGAAGGGGCTGAAACCCTTAGCAGACAGATCCACCCGGTTTTGATCTGCGGGCAATGGGAGGAATTGATGGCAAGTACAAGGTGGGCTTTTATCCTGATGCTCGGCGCTTGTTCTAGCGCTGGAGCAGGAGAATTCCCGAGAGAAGGCACTGCCTCTTACACAACTAATTACGTCAACGCTTCGTCCACGCCGATGAAGATGGGCGACCGGACGGTCGCGATCTACGAGAGCACTGGCATCACCCGCAATGACGCGGGCGAGGCTCCCTTCAACGACATGGGCACGCGCTGCATCGGCATGCGCGAGGCCAACGGCAACGAGGTGGTCAACCGCGGCAGCTGCATCGACACCGACAAGGACGGCGACCAAGTGTTCTCGACCTACGAGGCGAACGCCAAGAGTGGCCGCCACGTATTCGTCGGTGGCACCGGGAAGTACCAGGGCTTGTCCGGATCGGCCGACTACACCTTCCAGCCCGTGAAGGTGCCCGAGGGCGCGCGGCCGATGACGATCGTGCCGCACAAGGCGACTTGGAAGCTGCCCTAACGGCTTGCGCCCTGTGGGGCCTTAGCAATCCCGCTGGACACCGCGCCGGCCGCGCTGCAAGCCGCTGCGGCCGTCGGCTTTCTGCTGTTCCACACCACCGGCAGAGCGGGGGAGGGCGTCCGAAGGCAAAAAGAAGCCCGCACGGCTTGGAGGAACCGGGCGGGCAGGAGCGATTTGAGAAACGCCTGCCCGTGCTTGGGGGGCACGATCAGACAAGGCGTTTAATCCCAGAATTCTACGTCTTGGGAACTCACGAATTCGTGAGGCAAGGCGGCGCGGGCTCGACATCCCCATTGCCCTTCAGGCTACGCTCAGAGGCGCTCCAGCACCCAGATGTCGGCTCGCGCATGCCAACGGCCGCCAGCTGGCGGCGATCTCTCGCCGATTCAATTCGGCTGCCATGCTGTGCGCCGGCAGTCCGGTCGCCTTCAGCTCGGACACGCCCGGCGCGTTGTCGCGGATTGGATGTTGTAGAATTACCGGACTCACCGCTTCTCCGGCCGAGCTAGGAGGATTGCAGTGCGCACGGCCGCCTGCCGTGCCGGCCATGCGGTCGTCGGCGAGCGCAAGGTCGCACGAGCAAGCCTGTCCCGACGGTTGGAAGCGCGGCCGGTTCGCAGCTCAGGAGCTCGAAGAAGTGGCACTCAATCAGTATGGGAGCAATGTGCCGGCCGCGCCCGCATGCGTACGGGCCGCCGGCTCTCGGCTGTTTCCGCCACCTGCCGAGAGGGCGAGGCCGCCCCGTCCTGACGAGGCGGCCTGCAATGCGTGTAGCACGGCCGGCTCAGCCCCGGAGCCGCCGCGCGTTCGGCACGATGCCAGCGAAGGGCCCGCGGCCTGCGCAGATTGGGCGTTATGGAGCTTCGACTGGCTTGTGCTGGTCCCCAAGGAGCCGCTCGTACTCCGCCTCTGGCCCGCCGTAGGAGGCGCCCGCCAGATCCCGCAGCCTTGCGCGATCCCGGATCGTGATCGAGCCACGCTGAGTTTCGATCACCCCGGAGCGCTCAAAGGCCGACACCGTCTCGGTCAGGCCAGGACGGTTGACCCCGAGCATCAGCGACAGGAACCGGTGCGTCGTCGGCAGCTCGTCGCCCTCCGTGCGGTCGTGGCACATCAGAAGCCAGCGCGCGAGA
>NZ_JBAWTG010000281.1:0-2789 GCF_037106235.1 Methylobacterium nigriterrae
GATAGCCGACGATGGTCTTCGGGTGCCGGTGGCCTGACACGCCAATCATGTGAGCTACGTCCGCCCCGCGCCCGGCCGCCATCGTGAAGCAGCAGCCGGACGGCGCAGACTTCGTTGCTGTCTTTCTGTTCGGGTTGAACGCCGCACGAACAGAAGCGGAATACTCAGACGGAGGCTGCGGCGGCGTTCAAGACCCGGTGCACGGACATGCGGCTGATGCCGAGCGCCTTGGCAATGGCGGAGGGTCCCATGCCCTGCTCTTGCAACTCGCGCACCTTGTCGGCTGCGATCGAGACTGGGCGGCCCTTGCCGGCGTAGATGCCTGCTACTTTGGCCTTGGCGACACCCTCCAGCTGACGCTCACGCCGCAGGTTCGTCTCGAACTCCGCGAAGACGCCCAGCATCTGCAGGAAGCAGCGGCCGGCGGCCGTCGAGGTGTCGATGGGCTGCTCAGTCGCCCGGAGCGTGACACTCTTGTCCTCCAACTCGCGAACCAGGGCAGCGAGGTCTGCGATGGAGCGAGCCAAGCGGTCGATGCGGGTGACCACGATGGTGTCGCCGCGCCTGGCGAACTCCACGAGGGTCTGCAACTCGGTCCGCTCGTTCGTGCTGGTGCCGGACTTCTTCTCGGAGCGGATCATGTCGCAGCCGGCGGCTCGCAGCGCGGCCTCCTGAATGCCCAGGTCCTGGTCGGTGGAGCTGACGCGGGCGTAGCCGAAGACGGGCATTCGGGGGGGCTGTCACAAAACGGTCTAGAGCTGGGCCGTAGCATGTCACAAAAGCTCTGAACAGACCGTTTCGTTACGGAGGCCGGCTGTCACAGGCCGATGTCACGCAGCGGTATACCCTTCCGTGACACTCGCCCTTTCGTAAATGGGGGGCAGTCACCGGCCCGGCTCGCTCAAACGCCTTGCGGTGCAAGCCGGAGACTATGTCACGGACTCATAAAGTTCGCAGCCAGACCCGCACGGCTGCGAGCTTGACGCTGGCAAGGAAGTTGTCGGGATCCTTGTCGTAGCGCGTGGCGATGGCCCGGAAGTGTTTGATCTTGCTGAAGAAGCGCTCGACCAGATTGCGGTACTTGTACAGGAACGGGCTGAAGGCCAGCACCTGCTTGCGGTTGGGCATCGGCTTCACGTTCGCCCACGCACCTTGCTCGGCCATCCGGGCTCGCAAGGCGTCGCTGTCGTAGGCTCGGTCACCCAGCAGGATCTGCCCCGCTCCCAGCCCGCCCAGCATGTCGGCCGCCGAGCGCCCATCATGCGCCTGGCCTTCCGTGATCTTGAGCGCCACCGGACGGCCCTCGGCATCCACCAGCGCGTGGATCTTGCTCGTCAGGCCGCCGCGCGAGCGACCCATGCCACCGGATCGGCCCTCTTTTTTGGGGCGCAGGCAGCATGCTGATGCACCCGCACGCTGGTGGCATCGATCATCTGCAGGTCGCCCTCGTAAGCCTTTGCGACCGCCTCCAGAAGCCGATCCCAGATCCCGCGCTTGCGCCACGCCGGAAGCGGTTGCCGCAGGTCGTGTGCGGGCCGTAGCGTGCCGGGATCTCGGCCCAGGGTGCACCCGTGCGCAGCCGCCAGAAGATGCCGTTGAGCACCCGCCGGTCGTCCACGCGCTCCTTGCCACGCACGTCCGTCGGCAGAACCGGCTCGATCACGGCCCACTCCGCATCCGTCAGGTCAAACCGCGCCATTCAGAACCCTCCGTGTCCAGAGGGCTAACGACGTCACGCCTCAACCGTGCCAGCCGTTATGGGTTCGCGACCTAGCCGTCAGCCGGCGCCCCTCGGGCTATTCCTTTCCTCTCAGGCGGCGCCGGCGCTCTGCTCCGATCTATCGCATTGAAGTCACGAGGGGTTACGACATGGCCGAGATGCTTCGTGACTTCCGCGTTTCTACGTGGGGTCTGGCGGGCGTTGATGTAGGCTTCCGGATTGGCACGCTTTAAACGTACAAATCCGCAAATTCTGGCTAGTTTTCACTTAGAATTCCAAGATAAATATTTAGACTACATTGAATTATATCTGCAGAACTACCATCTGATCTTCTTGTAATTCTATAACACTGGTTTGTGCCGCTTGATACTCCGCTAAAAGCCCTTGAGGTGCCAGTTCCCAAATTACTACTAAATTTAAAATCTGTCACTTTGTCATCCAAAAGATCATATATTTCCCTTGCTGAACTTGAGCCGCATGTAAATTCTACATTATTACCGCTTCTCTCTATATCTCCATTCGATATTGCTTTATTCAAGCAATCAGCGATAAGTTCCTGAATCTTGCTTTTTGTTGCTACTTTTGACTGCGCAACCCCGCTATCGGAAGCTCCGCTCAGCAAACATGCTACGCCGCATGTGACAAGCAAATGAAAGTTGGTCCTATTCATGGTATCGTCTTGGTCTCCGTAAATTCGGGTTGCCGCTCTTGAGCCGTGTCTTGATTACAGAAGAGCGAGTTATCTCCTTGGAGTATCCCTGATACTAGCTAGCCACCTGTTCCTATCACATGGCCCCGGCTTGAGATGTCGGCCGTGGCGGATCTCGCCGGCCACTGCCGTGAGCACGCCCCTACCTTTCGGTAGCTTAAAAACGATTCTGCTGGCCGCGACGCTTCTCCTTTAGGTATCTGAATATCCGTGGTGTTCAGCGTTTTGAGCCCACCCCTCTTCGGCCCGTGTGCGAGCCACGGGCGTGATGGTGTGGACGCCCCCGACGGCATCAGCGTGCCAGAGTGGTGGTGTTAGAGCCCACTCCAGGAGGCGTCCATGAACCAGGTGAGCACTGTC
>NZ_JBAWTG010000282.1:0-2761 GCF_037106235.1 Methylobacterium nigriterrae
ACGCCGAAGCCCACCGACGCGCAGATCGACGAGGCCATGAGCGGCAATCTCTGCCGCTGCGGCACCTATCCGCGCATCCGCGCGGCGATCCATCAGGCCGCCGGCCAACCCGCCGCCAACACGGGAGACCGCCTGTGATCCACGATGCCAAGCTGATGGCCGAGCTCGCGGCCGAGACCCCGAAGGATCAGGTTCCCGCTTCCCTGTCCAACGTCAGCCGACGCGCGATCCTCGGCGGCCTGGGCGCCTTCGTGCTCGCCCTGTCGCTCCGCGACCGGGCCCGGGCCGAGGAGGTCAAGGCGGAAGCGCCGAAGTTCGGCGCCGACGGCATGCCGCATGGCTGGCGCGACGACCCGGCGATCTTCGTCGCGATCGCGCCCGACGGCACCGTGACGGTGACGAACCACCGCTCCGAGATGGGCCAGGGCGTGCGCACCTCGATCGCGCTCGTCGTGGCGGACGAGCTCGAGGCCGACTGGTCGAAGGTCAAGGTCGTGCAGGCCTGGGGTGACGAGGAGCGCTTCGGCAACCAGGACACCGACGGCTCGCGCTCGCTGCGCCACTTCTTCCAGCACTTCCGCCACGCGGGCGCCGCCGCGCGGCTGATGCTGCGGCAGGCAGCCGCAGAGCAATGGGGCGTGCCGGTCGCCGAGGTGACGGCCGAGAACCACGTCCTCACCCATGCCAGGTCGAGGCGCCGGCTCGGCTACGGCGAGGTCGCGGCCGCCGCGGCCGGGCTGCCGGTACCGGCCCGCGAGAGCGTGGAGGTGAAGGACCCGAAAGCCTTCCGCTACATCGGCAAGGGCCGGATTGGGCTCATCGACAACCGCGACATCACGACCGGCCGGGCGATCTACGGCCTCGACACCAAGCTCGACGGGATGCTCTACGCGCTCGTCGCCCGCCCGCCCGTCTACGGCGGCAGGGTCGTGAGCTACGACGACGCCGAGGCCAGGAAGGTCCCGGGCGTCGTGAAGATCGTCGAGATCGAGGGCGGCGAGATCCCCTCCGAGTTCATGCCGCTCGGCGGCGTGGCTGTCGTGGCCAGGAACACCTGGGCCGCCATGAAGGGCCGCGACGCCCTCAAGATCACCTGGGACGACGGCCCGAACGCCCAGTACGACACCGCCGCCTTCCGCCAGGAACTGGAGAAGGCGGCGCGCGCGCCCGGCAAGGTCGTTCGCAACCAGGGCGATGTCGACGGCGCGATGGCGAGGGCCAGGAAGCGCGTCACGGCCGAGTACTTCGTGCCCCACCTCGTCCAGGCGCCGATGGAGCCGCCCGCCGCGGTGGCCCGGGTGGCGGACGGCGCCTGCGAGGCCTGGGCCTGCACGCAGGGGCCGCAGGCCGCCCATGACCGCCTCGTCAAGGCGCTCAAGCTCCCGGCCGACAAGGTGAAGGTGAACGTGACCCTGCTCGGCGGCGGCTTCGGCCGCAAGTCGAAGCCCGACTACGTGGTCGAGGCCGCGCTCTGCAGCCAGGCCGTCGGAGGCGCCCCGGTCAAGCTGACCTGGACCCGCGAGGACGATATCCACCACGGCTACTACCACACCATCTCGGTGGAGCACCTGGAGGCCGGCCTCGACGAGAAGGGCATGCCGGTGGCCTGGCTCCACCGCTCGACGGCGCCCACGATCGGCTCGATCTTCGCCCCGGACCCGAAGCACGAGCTACCCTTCGAGCTCGGCATGGGCCTCGTCAACACGCCCTTCAACCTGCCCAACATCCGGCTGGAAAACCCGGAGGCCGCAGCCCACGTGCGCATCGGCTGGTTCCGCTCGGTCTCGAACATCCCGCACGCCTTCGCGATCCAGTCCTTCGTGGCCGAGCTCGCGCACGCGGCGGGCCGCGACCCGAAGGACTACCTGCTTGACCTGATCGGGCCGGCCCGGACGATCGATCCGACCTCGATCGGCGACGTCTGGAACCACGGCGAGGATCCGAAGCTCTACCCCATCGATACCGGCCGCCTGCGCCGGGTGATCGATACGACGGCCAAGGCCATCGGCTGGGGCCGCAAGATGGAGAAGGGCCGTGGCCTCGGCATCGCCGGGCACTACAGCTTCGTCACCTACACGTCGGTCGCGGCCGAGGTCGAGGTGAGCGACAAGGGCCAAGTCTCGGTGAAGACGGTCCACATCGCCATCGATTGCGGGCCGCAGGTCAATCCCGAGCGCGTCCGCTCGCAGATGGAGGGCGCGGTGGTGATGGGGATGGGCCTCGCCCTCACCTCCGAGATCACCTTCAAGGAGGGCCGCGCGCAGCAGAACAACTTCGACGGCTACGAGATCATCCGGATCGACGCCGCCCCGGAGGTTCACGTCCACCTCATCCCGAACCCGGACTATCGGGCGCCGCTCGGCGGCGTCGGCGAGCCGGGCGTGCCGCCCGTGGCGCCGGCCATCGCCAACGCGGTCTTCGCGGCCACGGGGCGGCGGGTCCGCCAGCTGCCGATCCGCGACCAGCTGAGCGCCTGACGCCGAGATCTCCCCGCCCCGCGAAGGGGCGGGGAGATCCGCTTCCGGGATCGCCGGTCCTCCGAGACGCGTTCCCTCCCCCACATTGAGGATGTCTGCACCATGATGCGTCCCGTCCGGCCGTTCGCCGCCTGCCTCGCCGTCGCGCTCGCCTCCGCGGTCCCGCCCGGGGCGGCACTGGCCTCCGCGTGCGGCGACCGGATCGCCGCCCTCGACAAGCGCGTGACGGACGAGGCCCGGGAAGCCATCTCGGCCTCGACCAGCGGCAAGGCGACCGCGGCCGC
>NZ_JBAWTG010000283.1:0-2748 GCF_037106235.1 Methylobacterium nigriterrae
CGTTGTCCGCCATCTCTCAACCATCCTGAAGCCATCCCAATGGATGGAGAGGAGATGGTGAGCAGGAGCTCGAACGCAAGAGGCTTCGGCGTTTTCGCTGTCGGATGCCTCGGAGATAGGCCGCAGGATGCGCCGCCTGATTCAAGCGTGCGAAGGAGGGGCGCTGGTGATGTCGGTTTAGATCAGCCGTGATCCGAGGTATCGGCCCAGGAAGCTGGCAACCCGGGCTGCCGAGTCGAACTGAGCCACTCCCGTGAGACCATGCCCCTGGTCCGGGTAGACCTTGACCTCGTAGGGCGTGCCCCGCGCCTTCAGGAGGCGCTCAATCGCGTAAGCCTCTGAGACGGGAACGATCGGATCCGAGGCGCCGTGCAGAATCAGGGTCGGTGGTAGCCGAGGCTGGCCCCTGGCCAGACCCTCGGGCAGCGGGCCAAAGTAGTCCACGATCGCCTTGACCCGGGGATCGGCGGCCGCGGTTTCGAAGGCGAGTGCGGCTCCGAGCGAGACGCCCACGATTCCAAGTCTTCTCGGATCGACACCGGGCTGTGACGCGAGCCAGCTCACAGCATCTCGCACAGTCGTGGCCCAGAGCGGAAAATCCTGACGAAGCCGCGAGTAGGCGACGCGCCGGTCGTCTGTTCGGTCGAGGTAATGCACGAAGGCAACGTGATAGCCGGAGATTGAGATGTTCCGGGCTGCGAGACGATAGCCTTCCGCATAGGTCAGCCCGTCCGCACCGTGCAGCAGCAGGACCGCCGGCCTCGATCCGCCTGCACCCTCCCCTGCTGCAGAGCCGCGCGAGGCGGCAAACCACTCGACCTCAATCCGGTGACCGCCGCTCGTGAAGCTCAGCATCCTGTGTTCGATGCTCCTGATGATGGTGGGCTCGACCAGCTGCCCATCAAGACGTAGGCACGAACAACTCGCGTTCGTGTACATGGCTGCACGCGACATGAGACCGGCCGAGGTTCAAGATGCTGGCAGCGCAGACGTCCCGAAGGTCGCTTGACGGTTGACCGGCTCCGCTGACGCTGTGGTGCCATCGTTGAGCGGATGCAGCGAAGGGACGCTCACGTCGCTGCGCGTCTCATGTGCGCAGGAGCGACAGAACAGCCACGCTGCTCGGTCGAACCGGCGCCCTCGTCGCCCGTTTGCCCGAGATGTCTCATAGCTCCGTCGTTTGGACACAAGATCGCATTGCCGACGTGCCCCTTCGTCGCTTCGTCGGCTGCGTCGGCCCCATCGAAGTCGGTACAGTCGAGTATGATGGTTCCCATCATCTCTGGACGTGGTGGAGCCCGCTCGCCGAAGAAGCCTGGGGCCATGCAGCGAGCGAGGAAGGAGCGAAGCAGGGCTTCGAGGTCTGGCTGCGAAGCTGGCTCGAGCACTTCCGACCGTTCTTCGCAACGAAGTGAAATCTGCAAGGTCTCGGTCGCCCCGAGGGCAGCGCGGTCGTTAACCCGCGTAAGTGCCGGAGCACCGGCGCCGATGGCATCGCGTTGTCCCGCGCCCACCCCGTCAGCGCCAACCCAGCTGAGAAAAGTCACGTTGAAGCGGATCATCGCACTCGCGCCTATCCTCCTCGCTCTAGGCTCAGATCACGCCCTGGCCGCCTCCGCGCCCGGATCCAAGGGCGCATCAGAAGTCACGTTCCTGATCCAGATCGTGCTGCTGCTCGCGGCCGGGCGGCTGCTCGGTGAGCTTATGCAGCGCATCGGCCAGCCCGGCGTGATGGGCCAGCTCATCGCCGGCCTCCTGCTCGGGCCCTCAGTGTTCGGGGCCATCTGGCCCGAGGGCCAGCACTTGGTCTTCCCGCCCGCTCACGAGCAAAAGGCCATGCTCGACGCGGTCTCGCAGCTCGGCATCCTTCTGCTGCTGCTCCTCACCGGCATGGAAACCGACCTCGGCCTCGTGAGAAAGGTCCGGCGCGCCGCCCTCAGCGTCTCCGTCGCTGGTGTCGCCGTGCCCTTCGCCTGCGGTTTTGCGCTCGGCGAGTTCCTGCCCGAGACGATGCTGCCGAAGCCCGAGCTGCGGCTGATCACCTCCCTGTTCCTGGGCACCGCGCTGTCAATCTCGTCCGTCAAGATCGTCGCGATGGTGGTGCGCGAGATGGGCTTCCTGCGCCGCAACGTCGGCCAGGTCATCGTCGCCTCGGCCATCATCGACGACACCATCGGCTGGGTGATCATCGCCATCACCTTCAGCTTGGCACTTCACCGCAGCATCGATCCCTGGTCCCTCGGACAGAGCCTTCTTGGCACGGCCCTGTTCCTGGGCCTCAGCTTCACCCTCGGTCGCCGGGTCGTCTTCCTGCTCATCCGCTGGGCCAACGATGAGCTCGAGAGCGAAGCGGCCGTGATCACCACCATTCTGGTCGTGATGGGCCTGATGGCGCTCGCGACCCATGCCATCGGTGTCCACACGGTGCTTGGCGCCTTCGTAGCCGGGATCCTGGTCGGGCAATCGCCCATCCTGACGCGGCACATTGACGAGCAATTGCGGGGCCTCATCAGCGCCCTGTTCGCGCCGGTGTTCTTCGGGCTTGCAGGCCTGAGTGCCGACCTGACGATCCTGAAGGATCCTACGCTCCTGATGCTGACCGCCGGGTTGGTCGCCATTGCGAGCCTCGGCAAGTTTGCAGGCGCATTCCTAGTTGTCTGGATGCGAGACCTCCTTGGCGGCTGCAACAACCTTGAGGGCTTTCGGGAGCGCGTCCGGATCAGGCGGTTTGGTAACGGGCTTGGCGAG
>NZ_JBAWTG010000284.1:0-2724 GCF_037106235.1 Methylobacterium nigriterrae
GCCGCGGCGGCCGATTGCGAGATGTGGAGGTAGCTCATCACGTAGGCGTAGAGGAGCGACATGCCGATGATCAGCATCAGCATGGTCGATTCCCTGAGCGTCGCCGTCAGGATCGGGCCGACATCCTTCGGCCGCCAGACCCCGTAGATGATGGCGATCAGGCCGAGCGCCAGCAGCCCGCCGAGGCCCGCCGTCTCGGAGGGCGTGGCGTAGCCGCCGTAGAGGGCGACCATCACGCCGGTGAGCAGGATGACGAAGGGCAGCACCCGCGGCAGCGTCGAGAAGCGCTCCCGCATGCTGTACTTGTCGTCCGCCAGGATCGGCGAGGTCGTGCCGCCGCGCTCGTAGGCCAGCTTGGCGGCCGTGTATTCCGAGCGGAAGCGGTAGATCGACCAAGCCGCGAACAGGCTGACCAGGAGGAGGCCCGGCCCGATGCCCGCCAGGAACAGCCTGCCGAGCGACTGCTCGGCCGCCACCGCGTAGAGGATCATGGTGATCGAGGGCGGCAGCAGGATGCCGAGCGTGCCGCCCGCCGCGATGATGCCGGCGGCAAAGCCCGGCGAGTAGCCGCGCTTGCGCATCTCCGGGATGCCCGCCGAGCCGATGGCCGAGCAGGTGGCCGGGCTCGAGCCCGCCATGGCGGCGAACAGCGCGCAGGCGAAGACGTTGGCGATGCCGAGGCCCCCGGGGATGCGATGCATCCAGGCGTGCATGGCCGAGTACAGGTCCTGGCCGGCCTTGGACCGTCCGATCGCCGCCCCCTTCAGGATGAAGAGCGGGATCGACAGCAGCGTGATCGAGGCCATCTCCTCGTAGACGTTCTGCGTCACCGTATCGAGGGAGGCGGCGGGCATGAACGCGTACATGAAGGCCAGCGCCACGAAGCCGAGCGCGAAGGCGATGGGGATGCCCGCCAGCATCACGCTGAGCGTCGCCCCCGCGTAGAGGAAGCCGATCGTCGCGACGCTCATTGCAGCCTTCCTGAGGTCTTCGGGTCCGGGGTGACGTTACTCAGAGGATCGCCCAGGGGGTGGGTGCCCTCCAGCGTCAGGTCGGGACGGCCCTGCATGTCCCGGTTGATGTCGGCGCCGAGGCCGATCTTGGGCTTGGCCCAGCCAGCCTTCTCGGGGCCGTAGAGGATCTCCTCCGCGATCTGCAAGGCGAACTGGATGCCGAGCAGGCTCATGCCCACCGCCATCAGCGAGTAGGGGATCCAGAGCGGCGGCCCCCAGGTCGATTGCGAGACCTGCCCGTCGACCCAGGCCTCGTGCAGCAGCGTGAAGCTCTTCCAGGCGAAGAACACCACGAAGACGAAGCTGACGAGGTCGGCCACCAGCAGGCGGGCGCGGTTCGCCCGCGGCGAGAGGAGCCCGGTCAGGGCCTCGATGGCCACGTGGCCGCGCTTGGCCTGCACGGCGGCGGCCGAGAAGAAGGTGGCGCCCACGATTAGGAACACCGCCATCTCGTCCTGCCAGTCGGTCGGCTCGTGCAGGATGTAGCGGATGACGACGCTGTAGCTCAGCACGAGGCAGGCGCAGACGAGCGCGATGCCGCCGAGGAGCAGGATCACTTGGTTAATGGCCCTCACAATCCGGTCGATGGCGCCGAGGGGCCCCGGCACGCGGAACTCCGGGGCGGCGTGGGTCTCGGCGGCGGCCGAGGCAGCGTCGAAGGCGTGGCTCATGACACCTGCTCCGCCAGCTTGAGGAGTTCGGCGCAGGAGGCGTTCTTGTTCGCGTAATCCTTCCAGGCGGTCTCTCGGGCGATGTTGCGCCACTTGCCCATCGTGCCCTCGTCGAGGTTCTGCACCTTGGCGCCCGCCTTGGCGAAGATCTCCTCGACCTTGGTGTCGTCCGCCTTGGCGCCCGCCTGCCCGAAGCTCTCGAGCTCGGCGCCGGTCGCCATGATCAGGTCCTGCTGATCCTTCGGCAGGCCGGAGAAGACGATCTTCGACATCATGATCGGCTCGAGCATGAACCAGTAGGAGCGCTCGCGGCCGGAGGTCAGTGCCTTACACAGTTCCTCGAGACGGAAGGAGATCAGGCTGGTGGAGGAGGTGAGCACCGCGTCGCACGCTCCCGTCTGCATGGCGGCGTAGGATTCGTTCGAGGGGATCGAGAGCGTGGCGGCGCCCGCCTGCTTCATCATCATGTCCATCTCGCGCGAGCCGCCGCGGACCTTGAGGCCCTTGGCGTCCTCGGGCGCGTAGAGGGGCCGCTCGCGGCTCGCGACGCCGCCCGCCTGCCAGACCCAGGAGATCAGGACGATGCCCTTCTGGTCGAGGATCTCGGCGAGCTTCCTGCCCACCGGCGCCTTCTTCCAGGCGACGCCCTGCGCGTAGGAGGTGACGAGGGCCGGCATCAGGCCGATATTCAGCTCCGGCACCTCGCCGCCGGCATAGGGGCTCGGGTAGAGCGACATGTCGAGCGCGCCCTTGCGCATGGCGCCGAACTGGGCGTTCGTCTTCATCAGCGACGAGCCCGGATAGACCTGCACCTCGAGCGCCCCCTTGGAGCGCTCCGCCACGGTCTGCGCGAACTTGCGGCACATGCGGTCGCGGAAATCGCCCTCGTCGATCGTGCCGCCCGGGAACTGGTGCGACAGCTTGAGGGTCGTGGCCGCGCGCGCGGCATTCAGGCCGAAGGTGAGGATGGCGGGGGCCGCGAGGCCCGAGGCAAGGATATGGCGTCGTGTCAGGGCCATGGCGTCTCTCTCCCGCAGCGC
>NZ_JBAWTG010000285.1:0-2711 GCF_037106235.1 Methylobacterium nigriterrae
TCTGCTTCTGCCCCGGTCGCACCTTGTCGCCTGTTCGCACAATCACGGAGGCCGCGTTCGAGAACCACGCTGTGAGCACACCCAGTTCCTTCTCGTACGCCTCTGGTGAGAATTCGACTGCATCTCCCGCCATCAAGCCCGAGACGTCGTAAGGCAGCGCCTTTGAGAACCGCTCGCGATCTATGCCGCGATGAAACAGCTCGACGAGGAGCCATGCTTCGACATGCGCCGGCGAATGCTCCTCAACGTGAAGCGGATGGCTCACCGCTTCGCCACCTTCTCGGAACTGCAAAACGAGCTCTGGCAAACGCAACTCGAGCTCAAGATCCCGTCCAAGAGGATGCGTTGTGATCGCGTTGCGAGCATCGTTCCATTCAAGCGTCGGCATCGCGCCGTTACCCTGGGAACCGTAGCTCCGCTCGATCCGAGCGAGCCACTGGACGACGCTGTGCAACTGATGGCGTGCCTCGTCCAGCCGCTCTGTATCCTGTGAAGCTGCGGCGGGCCATTCGTCCGAGGTCATCGTGATACCTCCCTAGAGCTTCGGGGTTGGTCTCGTCTCGCATGAGCCGCTTCGAGAAGCGTCGGCTTAAGCGCTCATCCCAAGGCCGAGAACCCGGTTCGCATTCCGCCAGAGGGCTGCATCGAGCGCGTCCGGCGAGAGCCCGAGTGCCATGAAGTCGTCAACTCCCTGCTTCATGGGACGGAACGGGAAGGAACTTCCGAATAGGAACTGATCCTTCATGAAACCGTTGGCAGCCTCGATGTAGAGCCGTCCGCCCGGCGAGAATGTGTACATGTCAGGCGAGACGTAGACGTTCTCGTTGCGGAAGGCGACGGTAACGATGGCGTCAATGTGCGGATAGAATCCGTGGGAGCAGACAATCGGCAGCTTCGGGAAGGTTTTGGCGACACGGTCGACAGCGAACGGATCGTTCAGACGCAGATCCGGGGTAGTCGGCCCTGACATCACGAACACGGGCACACCGAGTTCTTGACACAGCTCGTAGAGCGGCATGAGGCGCTCGTCGTCCGCGCGCATCGGACTTCCATAGAAGCCCGCATCGAGATTGATGCCCCTCATGCCGAGTTCTGACACGGCGCGGCGCGCTTCCGCCACAGCTCCCTCGCGACCGAGGTCGGTCGGGTCGAGCGAGGCGATGCCGATCAGGCGCTTTGGGTCATGGCGCGCCACTGCGGCGAGATCGTCGTTGCTAATCCGAACACCGGGAACGCTGCGGGCGACCATTACGGCGGCCGTGATACCCGCCCCGTCCATCTCGCGGACAAAGCCCTCGACGCTCTGGCCACGGGTGAAATGGTCGATCTCCTGGGTTCCGACCCGGCGGTTGAGCCAGCGCACGACGCCGTATTCGGGCGTGTCAGGCTTCGCTCCGAAGAACGGATGCAGGAAGGAGGGCCGGCTCCGCATGTCTACGATAGGCTTCGTCATTGGCTTTAATCCTCGGCGTTAGTGAGAGTCGACGAGCGGAGCACGTGCGAGGGCGTTCACCGCTGGCCCGAAGCCCTGAATCCCGTCCGAGCTAAACTTGGCCGGGGGCCACACTCCCGGGAAAAATGCCGGGCCGAACGGCCCGGTCGTTCAGTGGGCGGACTCATTTCAGTGGGCGGATTCAGAGGAGAAAGACGCACAAGTCCGAAAGTTAATGAGATCCCGCTTCATGGAGGTCGAGCACCTGGTCAGCCTCGTTCTTGACGACGTGATCTGCCTCGGTTTGGTTGAGCGTCTCCGGCCCGAACAGATACGCGATCAGGGCGAACAGCAGCACGGCGCAGGAGAACTTCATGGCGTCACCCATGCCTCCTGGCGTCAGACTGGCGAGCCAGCCGATCGCAACCGGAGCAAAGATGGACGGGAACCGACCGAGCGCCACGGACCAGCCGTAGCCGGATCCACGAATCTCTGTCGGGAAGAGCTCCGCCACATGGACCATACCGATGGCCCAAGAACCTCCGATGCCGCCAAACGCCAGGATCCCGCAGATAACAAACAGCGGAATCGACGTTGTCGAGAACATCACCCACAGAGAGGCTGCGAGCACAAGCAGCGTCACAGCGCCGGCCCGCTTGCGGCCGATGTAGTCGGACAGGTGGCCGCAGAAGATTGAAAAAGCAAACATCGAGAGATTAAACAAGCCGAGCGTAGCAACGGCGACCGTGGTGCTCATTTTCAGCGTCGACACCATAAACGGCACCGCAAACACGGTTTCCGCGTAGTAGATGCCCGCGAGCGAGGTGTAGATCAGGGCTCCCCACATCACGTTGCGCCGCAACCTCGGGCTAGTCTTCAGTGAGGTAAAGAAGGAGGCCCGCTTCAGCTTCGCGCGCTTCAGGCGCTCCATCGTCGCTGTGTAGCTCGGGCTTTCTTCCAGCTGCATTCGAACGAACAGGATAATTATCGCCGGCAAGATTGCGAGAAAGTACATCGCGCGCCAGCCAAGCCAATCAAGAATGAGCGCGGAAACGATCGCAGCGTACACCACGCCGAGGGCGTAGCCTGCGAACATGAAGCCTGCACCTAGACCACGTTTTTTGCTGTCCCACGATTCCACGACATAGGGCACACCAACCGTCAGTTCTCCTCCGCCGCCAAGCCCGGTGAAGAAGCGGCCGATCGCAAACTGTACAGGTGTGACGGCAAGCCCAGTCAAGGCAGTGACGCTGCCATAGGCAAAGATTGAAAAGCCAAG
>NZ_JBAWTG010000286.1:0-2645 GCF_037106235.1 Methylobacterium nigriterrae
TACAACTGCTCATCAGAACGCACATCTCGCTATGTCATTGATGCGAAGAGGGATTGCTGCGCCGGATGCGGTACCGCGGGGTGTTTGCCGCGGTTCAGTGCCTCCTGCGCAAGGGCCCTGGCAGCTGGGCCGTCGAGAGCGGTGCGGCTGAAGACCCAAGGTCCGTCCGCGAGCGGATGCGCCGCATCGATCTCGCCCCGTTCCGCGGCCAGACGAAGGGTTCGCGCGGCAACGCCGACGCGGGCGGCAGCTTGGGTCAGGTTCAGCCAAGGCTCCTCTCCCTCCGCGGCCTCGCAGAACACCGAGATGCGGTACTGCGAGCGCAATGCGGTGACGCGCTCGCGCGTGAAGCGGTTGCCGTGCCCCGTCCTCACGCCGTTGCGGTTGAGCACGCCCGCGATCACGTCGTCGCGCGCGATGAGCGCCAGTGTGCGCACCGCTTCGATCACGTCGGCGGGCGTGCTGGTGCGCTGACCGCGTCGGCGACGCGGCAGGCGATGCTCGGTGTGGGCGCCGCCGGCCCAATGCAGGGTGAGCACGATCTCAGCCCGTATCTCGTCGAGGTCGGCGATCACCTCGTGGATAAGGGTACGCACGATCCGCTTCTTGAGCCGCGCGTCCGTCGTGGGCGCTGACCAGACGCCCTGCAGGTCCGCGGCGAGCGTCTCCAATGCGATTGGAGGAAGGGCGGGCCGGGGGGCGACCGCGTCGTGCTCGGCAATGCGCGTCTCGCAGGCGCCGACCCGCGACAGAGCCCGGTTCCAGCGCGCTTCGAGTTCGCCGGTCACCAGGCGGTTCTCGGGATCGGCGGCGTCGTACTGGCGGAAGGCGCGGTCGGCCGTATAGCGCGCCGCCTCCAGGTCGCGCACCATCGCCTCACGCGCCTCGTCGCGGCGCATGCTCGCCTGCGACTCGGCCGCCCGCGCCGCCTCGATGGCGCCGGGCTGCACCACGGACAGGAGGGCTGCCTCGACGATGTCATCGACGCGCAGGCCGCCGAAGGCGATGCAGTTCGGCTCCCCGTAGTCGATCCGCCCGCGCACGCAGGCGTAGCGCGGGATCTGCCCCTTGGCCCCGGTGTACTGGACACTCAGCTTGCGTCCGCAGCGCCGGCAGCGCAGCAGACCGGAGAGCAGGGCCGAGCCGAGCTTGGGCGCGCCACGGGAACTCGTCGGGACGTTCTCACTTACCATCGCCCGGATCGCCTCCGCCCGCTCCCACGCGACGTAACCCTCATGCGCGCCTGGCTTCAACGCCAGCCACTCAGAGCGCGGTGTGCGTCGGGCCCGCGCCTTGGCGCCGACCGCGTCGTAGCTAGCCGTGATGCGGCTGCGGCCGTAAGCGTAGGCGCCGCCATAGGCAGGATTGGCGATGAACTCGCGCAGCGTCGCGTAGCGGGGGCGGTGCCAGACCACCGGGCCGGCGTTGACGCGTGTCGGCAGGTCGAGCCCGTGCTCCAGGAACCAGAGCAGGGCCTGACGCACGCTGCCTAGCTCGGCCACCTTGTCGATGGCCAGCCGGATCGCGGCCTGCACACGCCGATCGGGATCCATCTCGAGCCGGGCGCCGACCTTGATGAAGCCGACAGGCGCCGCGACCACGAGCTCGCCGCGGCGCGCCTTCTCGTAGCGCGCGGACAGCGAGCGCTGGCGCAGGAGGTCGAGCTCGTACTCGTTGAGGCTGCCCTTGAGCCCGAGGAGCAGGCGGTCGTTGCCCAGGCGCGGCGCGTAGATCGCCTCCTGGTCGACGAGCAGGGTATCGACGACGCGGCACATCTCCACGAGCTGCTGCCAGTCACGGCTGTTGCGAGCGAAGCGGGAGACCTCGCGGGCGGCGACCGCGCCGACCTTGCCCAGGCAGACCTCGGCGACCATGCGCTCGAAGCCGGCGCGCAGCGTACCGCCGGCGGCCGAGCAGCCGAGATCCTCGTCGATGACCTCGACCTCGGCAAAGCCGAGCCCGGCGAGGCGCTCGCGCATGGCGTATTGCAGAGCCTGGCTCTCGCGGTTGTGCTGGACCTGATGGGCCGAGGACTGGCGGACGTAGAGCACGGCTTTGCGGGCTCGGTGCTGCGGGCCGATCTTCTCAGCGCTCATCGGCGCCTCCGGCTCGGACGTCCTGCTGCGAGGCTCTGTTGGTGTGGGCGACGAGCAGGCGGGTCAGCAGGCGGGTGAGGGTCTGCTGCGTCGCCGTCGGCAGGCTGCTCCAGGCTGGCGGCGTCAGAGTCGACGGCCCTTGCGTCAGGCCGAGGTCGAGCTGCGGGTCCGACCGGCGCGGTCGGCGCGGAGGTTGTGGCATGGCAATCTCCCGAGGACTCGGGCGATGCTAGCGTTGCTCGGTGCGGGACATGGCCTTTGCCCACCGTGGCGAGCAGGACGCGCAAGCTCATCAGCGCGGACAAGGCCGTGACCGGCTGCGGCGTCGCCCGCATCGCCCCGCACGCGACGGGATCGAGCATCCAGACCGGGATCTCCTGCAAGCGTGCGTCTGGCGCGTCCACGAGTGTGCAGCGCGCGGCCGTACCTGCTGCGCGCCCGATCACATCGTGAAGGCGAACCGCACGCCCAGCCCACGGATGCCACCCGTAGACGACGACACCGTCGTCGCCACCGCCGGTACTATGGGTCTTGTGCTGAGAGGTTGTA
>NZ_JBAWTG010000287.1:0-2637 GCF_037106235.1 Methylobacterium nigriterrae
TCCTTCCTGGCCCTCGGCGCCCCCGCCCTCATCGCGCTTGCCCTCGTCGTCTGGCTCGACGCCACAACCGAGCCCGGACGCCGAACACGCCGACGGGAGCGCCTGTCGGCCGCGCTCCAGCCTGCATAAGCCCGGCGCGGCGGGCCGCACCCTGCCCGCGGAGCAGGGGCCGGCCGCACCGAACGGTTTCGCAGCTCAGCCGTTGCTGACCCTCGTGAGGGCCCGCCCGGCTGGCAGGCCCCGCCAGCGGGAGGAGACAGCCATGGCGAGCTTGCTCGATTACGAGGCCGGCGACAGCAAGCGGCCCGAATTCCGGCGCGGCTTCGCCCATGGAGCCCAGGCCGTGTTCGACGTGGTCGGAGGGCACCTAACGGAGGAGCACGCCGACCTGCTCCGCCGCTGGATGAACGAGGAGGTTCGGTCCTGGAGCCTGAGGGCGGGCGAGCCGGAGGAACCGCCGGCCGCCCCGTCCCTGTTGCCGACGTCATGATGGCCCCGGTCGAGGACTGGGACGCCCTGTCGACGGCCGCGAGGCGCCGGGCCTCGGAGGTGGCCGGCCGCGAGGAGCTCGACCGCGCCCTGGAGCGCCGCACCGAGGAGGAACGCGCCGCGTTCTGGAAGGCCGTCGGCCTCTACTACGTCCCGAAGCCCGACGCGGCCGCTCCCGCGCCTCGGCAGCCGCCGCCTCGCATGTGAGGAGCTGCCACAGGGCGCGCCGGAGCATCGGTCGCCTTGAGCCGACCAAGTCCGTTCGGCGTACAGGATCCGCTGTTTCGGCCTCCGGAACCCGGCTCGTGCGCCCTTGCCCCGCGCCCGATCAGGGTGACCCGCAAGCAGCGCGCGCCGAGAGCGAGACCTGGTTAAAATTCATGCAATCCTGCCGGGATCCGTCCGACCGGACTCTCCGTTGAGGGGGCTGGCCGATGCCTGGGAGCGCTGCGTTCCCAGCGGTCAACGGTGGAAAGGGGGTGTCGGATGACGCCATCAACCCGGATCACGGCGGCCTACCAGGTGACGATCGCTGCCGGTCGCGGCCCGCGGACGGTCTCGGCCCCGACCGAGCGGGAGGCCGCCCTGATGGCCGAATCCGTCCTGCGCCAATACGAGGGCGAGGCCCTTGGCATTGGCTTCTGGATCGACTGTGCGGACGCCGCGGCCGGCCGCCGTATCGCCGCCTACCTGGCCGATTTGGCGCTGGAGTTGGACCTCGCCTGAGGACGCGCCGCGGCCGAGCCCCTGATTCGATTGGCGGAAGCGCCGGATGCGCTACCGCCGATCTTGCCTCGGCGCTCGAATCGCCCCCGCATAACGACGCCCCGGCAGCGGGCATGAAAAAAGCCCCGCCGGGAACGACGGGGCTGTTCATGCGGCGGCGGCGACGCCGCGTTGTGAGGCTCAGGCGGCGCGCTTCAGGGCAGCGGGAGCGTTCTCGTTGGCGATGAGCGCGGCGCTCTCGCTGGTGGCGATGAGCTCGCCCGCGGTCTGCGCATCGGCCTTCGGGCCCAGGCGGTCGGCCACGAAGGTGACCAGCGAGACGTTGGCGGCAGCGGCGGCGACGACGGCGGCGAGAAGCAGAGCGGTCATGGAGAGGTTCCTGTCTGGCGTTTGCGTTGCAGCATTTATGGCACCGCACAAATTTGTTTGGTATACCAGATCCCACATTCCAGACATGCAAGTCATGCATGCGGCGCGCCTCCAGATGTTCGAGGCCCAACGTTTTTGCATTATGCTGCCTGACGAACCGGCGCTTCTGCGCTCTATCCTGCAGCCTCGCGGATCCGCGGGCCGTGCGTTGCGGTAAATCCGTGGCAGCCGGCCTTCCGTGGGATGGCGCATCGGTGGCGCCGCTGCCCGGGCCGCTGCCGGCGCCGCAGCGCTCGTTTCGCCGTCTGGCGCGTTCTCCTCCATTCAGGAGGCGCGCGCACCATGAACTCGATCAAGAGGCTGGCCCGGGTCCTGACCGACGAGGTCCACGGCGAGTACCAGATCACGCTTCAGGCCGAGGACGGCGAGACCTTCCGGGTCATCGCGACGGAGCAGCAGATCGCGGACCTCATGGACGAACTCGACGATCTGCTCGGCGACGATACGGACGAGGAGGACGAGGTCACCGAGCATAAGGAGATGGGGGACGAGTAGCCTCCGCGGCCGGATCCGACGCGGGCCGGTGCTCATCCGCGCTCGCGCAAGAGGCGCGCGATCTCGGCCTCGGCCTCGGCACGTGCCGTCGTCTCGGACGGGTGCGGCTTGTCGGACCGCCGATACAGCTTACCGCGGTCGCGGATGACCCACGTGAAGTGTCCGGCCATGTACCGGCTGGACATGACCTCGAGGGTGTAGAGATGCCGGACGTTCGCGCCCATGCAGATGATGTGGCGGGCGATCCCGGCCGCTTCCAATGTGGCGTTTCGTCCCGAGTGCCGGGCTGCGGCGCCTCGAGAAACCTACCACGTCCATCGTGCTAGTTTCATCCTGGTATATTGCATGCCTCACATAATAATGCATTATAGGCGGACGGTCCGCGTCGGGCCGCAACGAGAAGGATGCTGGGATGGAACGTGAGGATCGTGCATCGGCGAAATGGTGGCAGCTTGCCTTCGGCATCCTGTGCATGGCCATGATCGCCAACCTGCAATA
>NZ_JBAWTG010000288.1:0-2609 GCF_037106235.1 Methylobacterium nigriterrae
CGTCATCGACACCGCCCGCCTCGCGGGGGCCGACACCTTCGCCACCATCCTCAAAACCATCCGCGCCTAATCCCGCCGACAAAGGCGTGGGTAATTACGTGAGGTTGTGGCTCTGCGCCCACGCTATATAAACGGATGGGCCAAACAGTTGTTCCTAAGCACCGTAACGGCGAAAACTTTCAATGCAAGCTCAAAGGCTGTCGAAAAGCGCCCCCACGAAGGAGATAGCATCAGCGCCGAATGCCGGTTATATTTTCCCGAGTGGACCGGGGAAGCCTGCTCTCGACATGGTATCCGGCCGGGCACGCTCACGACCGAGAACGACGAGCGAAGAGCCTGCAGGAACTGCCCTTCCGAAAGCCTGAAGGCGGCAGTCTGCCTGAATTGAGCTAGACGCCAGAGCATGCCGAGAGCACGATCTAATGCTGGATGGGCACGCCGTTCTGATACGGGGAGAGCCATGGATCACGAATTGGAGCGCTTCGAGGCCAGGGCTGATGACGGCACTGTTCGCACCATTATCGCTTGGCAGACATTCGCACGAACCGGGGGCCTCAGCGGATCGCACATCCTGAAGGGACAGCACCGGTTCACGCTGCTTAACGGCAAGGGCGTGGATCAGCTTGGTGACGGCGCCTTTCTGCTGACCGAGAGCGGCGAAGTCCTGCATAGGGTTGCCGTGTGATCTGAGGCCGCTTCCCGTACAAAGCCTCTCGAGCGAAGCGCATTGAGCCTAGCGAACCGCAAGCGGGTATGACCATGTCGATCAAAGACCGCCACCTCGAGTTCTCTCCGCTCTCCGGCCGCATCACTCGTGACGGCTTCACGGTCGAGGTGAAGATCTATCGGTTCGTCGGCGACGAAGCGGACTGGGCGCTCGAGGTCATTGATCACGAAGGCGGCTCGACGGTATGGAACGAGCTCTTCGCGACGGACGATGCGGCCTACGAGGCTTTCCGGCTCGCCGTGGATGAGGACGGCATAGGCTCCTTCCTGGAGCCAGGAGAGACACTGCACTGAGCTCGCCGTCAATGCGGCTGGTGTTATCCCGATCGTGCAAACGGCAGGGGCCTGGTGTCAGGCTTAGAAAGCGTACCCGCCCATGGCTACCGAGACACTACCGAGGCTCCTTCAGGACAAGATTGGCTGGATTGCCATCGAACTCCGGGGAATCGTCTCGCCCCTGGGCGGGGGCTTCCGGCTCCGCAACGTGAACTCGCATCTGGGCGAGATCCTGAGCCTTGTTCAGGAAGATGAGGCTGTCTCGGTTGCCTGTGAGGGCGTGCGCACGGCGGCGGCACACATGTACGAGGTACGGCAGATCCTGCGGCCGCAGGCCGACTTTGGCACAGACAAGGATATAAGGGGAGCGAGCGAACGAGCCGATGCCGCCCTGCTGATGCTCGCAGACGCCCTGAGCAAGGCTCTTCCTAGCTTGGACGCTTCGGAGCGAAGTGCGTGACCGAGCGCACTCAGCTTCTCCTCGCCCTTGCAGCCATCGTCATCGCATCCACAGCGGGTGTGGCTGGTTCTAGCACCTGATGATCCGAAGGTCGCCCTGGGGGATAGTGCAGCGGCTGCCTCGTTCGCGTCCATCGTCCTGCTCGGGAAGATCCGACGGGATCGTTGGCCGAAGTGAAGTCGGTCGCCGTGTAAAATCAACCCGGAGAGCGGCGATGAGACTTCCGGTCGAGATGGAATTCCGCTTCTTCCTCGCCGTCGGAGGCGATGGCCTGGAACACCGAGAGCTTTTCGGCCTGATCGGGACTCTCATCAAGGCGCCCTTTCCAGGAGAGGGCTGCCGAGCCATCACACTGGACCTCTGCCTGAGGCGTGCCGAGCAGGTCGCCGCGGCCTTGGTGAACTGCACCCCGTTTTGACCGGACAGGCGGCATAGCTCACGAAGGCATAGGCGCAAGCCTATGGGTAAGGCTATGTCACCTGATCCGACTGCCCCGCCGGTGCACGGCGAGATCCTGAGTGGCGTTCAGCGCCGACGTCGTTGGTCCACGTCCGAGAAGATCCGCTTCGTCGAGGAGAGCCAGCAGCCTGGCTCGTCCGTATCGTTCTTGGCCCGCCGCTACGGCATATCGCCGAGCCTGCTGTTCTCGTGGAAGCGACGCATGCTCGAGGGCGGCCATCAGGCCGTGCAAGCCGACGAGCAGGTCGTCGGCACTAGCCGCGTGCGCGCGTTGGAACGACGCGTGCGCGATCTCGAACGCCTGCTCGGGCGCAAGACCATGGAAGTCGAGATCCTGAAGGAGGCCCTCGACCTCGCGCGCACAAAAAAACTGAGCTTGCCGCTCGCCTCCTGGGGCGGGCCGACAGGCGGTTCGCGGTGAAGACCGTCGCCGACACGCTCGGCGTAGCCCGCTCTCATCTAGCCGAGCGCCTGAGCCCCTCCTCCCGGCCGCGCGGCCCCTACCGCAAGCCCGAGGATGCGCTGCTGTTGCCGACGATCCGCGCGATCGTCGATGCGCGGCCGAGCTACGGCTACCGCCGCGTCACTGCGCTACGGCCTGTTCGGCCTTGAACGTGTTCCGTGTGCGGGCGTTTTGCTCCTCCTGACTGGGAGGAGTGATGCTGGACGACGCAGAATGGAGAAAGCT
>NZ_JBAWTG010000289.1:0-2573 GCF_037106235.1 Methylobacterium nigriterrae
CGGCTCGGTCGCCAGCGCCGCGACAAGCCCCGCCGCTTTCACGACCTCGGGCGGCGGGGCGCCCCCGCAATGGAAAACCCCGCCCTGATCGCGCGAAGGACGGGGTTTCCAATGACGAGCGGAGGCGTCCACTCGCCTGTGAAACTGCCGCATCGTGGTTAACGGATCGTTAGCGGCCCCTACGCAGTCCGCCTTCAACAATGGTGGGGAAGCTCCCCAATTTGGGGGATGCCGTCGCTGAAACCGTACCGAAATTTGCTCTCAAGTCGGTACGGAGTGCGTCCATGACCCACGAAATGCTGAGGTTCCTCAAGGCTCTCCACGCTTGCGACGGCCCGGTTCACGTCCGCCGCATCGGCATCGGCTGCAGCGCGCATCAGGCCAAGGCTCGCCAGGATGCACGTCAGCTCGGATATGCCGAGTTTCACCGGGATGAGTTCAGTTGGTCGATCACGCACTTGGGCAGGAGCGCACTCGCCGAGGCGGTCGTGGGTTGACCCGGATGACCCAAGAGTAGGCTGCGGCGCCACACAGTTCTTCGGGCGCGCTGAGTGCCCAACCGGGCTACTCCTCGTCATTCCTGCGCTTATTGCGGGATACGGTTCCGTGCTGCTGCCTTGGCCACGGGACCCGAATGCGCCGCCTGAACTACGATGAGCCTGTCACGGTCGTCTGGCACGATGTGCGTGGCCTGCAGCGGCTTGCTCAGGGCAAACCTGTCCGCTGTAAGCTCGACCGAGCCGTGCGCCTGATTGTCAGCGACTGGGAGAGGCGGCGGGACGCTCGGCTGGGCTTGATCTTGCGCGATGGTGGCAAGAAGCCAATCACCTCATACGAGGACGTGAGGGCTATCTACGACCGCGACGACTTTCCGGTGACGAAGCGAGGCTGAGCGACAGCGGCGCAGCGGCCGCGTAGTCAGCACGGCCCCGTTTAGGCTTACGCGCCCATCAGAGCCTTGCGGAGCGCGGTGAGGCAGGCGAATTGAACACCGCTCTGCAGCCAGGGCTCAGCTTCGGCTTCTCACGGCGCAAGCAGGCCGTGATACCGGCCACATTCGGGATCTCGCTGCTGCACAGCCGCAGGACATCAGGGGCACACGCCTCGCGCTGTGCAGCCGTAGGCTCTGCTTGGCTGGGTGTAGCAAGGACAAGAGCCAGGGCTGCTAAGCAGAGGCAGGAAGCAGGCCGACGCATGTTCATGACTGCCGAGCGAAAGGATGCCCGCGCCTTGGTAAGCCGTTGCGCAGGACGGACCGGCAGGTTCGGTGTGAAGAATTAAGGAAGGATCAACAAGGTATCTCGGTCTGCCAAAGTGTGACAGGCCGTGTCTTATCGACTACCAGTCTCAACGAGATAGCCGCGCAAGGATCTGCTGTCGTCAATTGTAGTCGCGTCGTACAGTCAGAGACTGTGAAAACCGAGTGGCTTGCTCCCGAGTAAGCCCAGCAACCAAGACCCGGTCGTCGCGGTAAACAGTATACGTGCCGTCTTGGGTTGGCTTTATGCGGATCATTCCATGCTCCAGCAGCATACTGGTTGGCGACTACGTACGTACTAGCTTGGCCGTTTGATAATCTGCTGAGATCCTTGGATCAAGTGCAATTTAATCTATCTTCCAAGTCCGAGGTATAGGCTGCACTGTAGTTCGCTGATTACGCTGACATTTTTATGCCTTACTGCGATGTGTGATGCAGTCCGCCTGCTTGGTCTTATGGCGCCTGTCTGGTGAAGTGATTCGGGTGCGGTTAGTCGCGCTCGTCTGCGTTCGGATGCGATAGCCCAGCGTCCCCGTCCCGGCATCAGGTGTGTTCGCCCACCTGATCGCCGACAGCCTCGGGCTCGCTCTCACAGCCGTGAGCGGGCAGGCAGTGTTCCACGATGTGCGGCTGCGCAGGGTCTGGGCCCTGCTGCTGAAGATGATGCTGTTTCTCACGGCCGGCGGCATGATGCTCTACAGCCTGAACGATGCGTTGAAGCGCAGGGCGGCCTACAGTGCCGCCGTCGCCGGTCTCCTCTCCTGTATGGCGTTCTGGCCCTCCCTGCGCCACCGCATCCGGAGCGGACGTCGGCCGAACTAGATCACCTTCAGAAAGCGGGCAGCCTTTGCCTCAGGAGCTTCGCCCTCAGGGTTCAGCAGCTGTCGCATCTCCTTGCCGGACTTGAAATGGACGGCCTTCTTCTCGGCGACGTCGACCTTCTCGCCGGTCCGAGGGTTACGGCCCTCTCGCGAGCCCAAGGTCTTGACCGAGAAGGCGCCGAAGCCGCGGATCTCCACCCGGTCGCCAGCTTCAAGGGCATTCACGATCCTGCCGAGGATCGCTTTCACGATGGCCTCGCAGTCCCGCTCGTAGAGCTGCGGGTTCTGCTCGGCGAGGCGGCGGGTGAGGTCGGACCTGATCATGTAGAGGAAAGGAGCACGCCCCACTGCCCCGCTCAAGCCTCCTCGGCTTGACGTTGACTTAACCGTCCCGGCCACGCGACATGGCATGTCCGGCAGGCTCGCTCCTGCGAGTCGTGAGCCGGAGAAGGAGACCGCCGCGACGAAGACCTAAGCCCAAAACGCCAACGGCC
>NZ_JBAWTG010000290.1:0-2562 GCF_037106235.1 Methylobacterium nigriterrae
GCCCGTTCAACAGGCAGATGCTCCGATTGTCGACGCAGGGCGCTGGTATACCAGGCATCCGTTTACGGGCCGCGGCTGAAATTGCAACGTGCTGAGGCACGTTGCCTGCCGGACAGGCATTCCGGGCCTGGGCGCTCGGCCGGAGGACTATGAACGACATTGTTGCCACCGCGCTTCTCACAGTCGCCGCGGTGCTCGGCTGCGTCCGCTTCGTGGAGATGTTCGCGGACAGGCGGAACGGGACCACCTGGGAACAGGTCGCCACCACCGTGGGAGTGACGACCTTCGTGACCGCGACGGGCCTTATGCTCGAGCGAGGTGGAGTCGTGGCTGCCGCGCTGCTGCTCCTGCTGACATGGCTCGTTTACGACACCGTGCGACGTCACGCTCCGTCCAAGCGTATTCTCGCGGCCTGCACATGGCTCAGCATGGCGTCGCTGCTCGTCTACATCGCCCTGGATTGAGGCTGACAGCCTTGTCCCAGGCGTCTCCGGTCGAGAAGCATCAGACCGGACATGGGGAGCATGCCGGCGGTCACAGGCGCGGGGCCAGGCTCAAATAGACTTGCCCGACGGTGATGTAAGTCACAGCCGCGGTTCGAGACCGGCATTAGTGTGACCGTCGGTCAGGCTTGGCGGTTGGCATGCGATCTACCGCTCCAAGCAGCCAGAAACTCACCATGCGAGCGGAGCGTGCCATGCGAGCGGCGATGCTTATCGGCTTAAGCCTGCTCGCAGTCATCGCGCCTGCAGCCGCGTGGTCCGGCGAGAACCTCAGCGGTCGCGCGTCCGTCATCGATGGCGACACGCTCAGCGTGCGCGGCAAGGTCATCGGCCTCTACGGAGTCGCCGCGCCTAGTCTGAAGCAGGACTGCCTCGATGCGAGCAGCCGAAGCTACTCCTGCGGTGCCGCCTCAGCCCGAGCCCTCGCAGCCCACATCAGCACCGCCATCATAACCTGCGAGACACTGCAGCCCATTCAAAACGGCCGCATCTTGGCCACCTGCCGGAAGAGTAAGGAGGACCTGAGCGCCTGGATGGTTATGCAGGGGCACGCGACGGCGGACAGGCGTGTCTCGACCGCCTACGTTCAGGACGAGAGGCAGGCCTGGGCGAAGCGGCAAGGTCTCTGGGCCGGGGTCTTCGACGATCCTGCATCCCGTGAGCGCGCTCCTTATTCCGCCATGCACCAGTTTGTCGCCGCACAACCGGATGACCGTACGAACGAGCCTTCCACCACCTCCTCAGTGAAGCGCTGATGGCCACCGACATGATCTCGTTCCTAGCCGAAATTGCTTTGCAATGTTGATCGCCTCTCTTTGAGGTAGGCCTTTCACAAGAGGCGTGATGGAGCCCGTCGAGGGCCTGCTCGTAAACAGCGTCCACATAAGCTAGATCCTACGTGATCTGGCGATCGGCAGAATGCTTCTGCGCACGAGCCTGCCAGGCACAATGAGGTCTGCCATGGCGTTCGCGAGCGTGATGGTTCCTCTGGATCCCGGACCCTGTTCCGCGGACCGCCTGCAGGCAACGATCCACCTGGCCGCGCAGTTCGGATCCCGCTTGATCGGCGTTGCTGCGCGCGAGACGCTTCCGACGCGGCTCTATGGCAAAGGCGCCTACATCAACCCGCAGATCGTCGATCTTGCCTACGCCTGCACGGCTGAGGAGATGGCCAGCGTCGAGGAGACGTTCCATCGCGCCACGGCTGAGATCGGCCAAGCCGAATGGCGCTCGGCGCGCAAGGATCCCATGGCGTTCCTGATGAAGCAGTCGCGCAGTGCCGATCTCGTCGTCGTCAGTCGGGACCATGGGGGCGGGGTTGAGGATTGGTGCTCCAGCATTGATCCAGGCGAGTTGATCCTGAACGTCGGTCGGCCGGTCCTCGTGGTGCCGCCGACCATCAACCACCTCTCGGCGCGCCGGATCATCGTGGCCTGGAAGGACACGCGCGAAGCACGTCGAGCCATCTCTGATGGGCTGCCCTTCCTCAAGGCGGCCGATGAGGTTTTTGTCGTCTCTGTTGGGGAGGCGGCTGCCGGCGAGGAAACGCGTGAGATCGCCGAGCACCTCAAGCTGCACGGCGTGACCTGTGGTCCGCTTTTCAGGCAAACATCGTCTGCGGGCGTCGCTGCGGAGATCCTCACCTTGGCCGATGAGAAACGTGCCGACCTGATCGTCGCAGGAGCCTACGGTCACTCACGTATGCGCGAGATGATCTTCGGTAGCGTGACCCAGCAGCTCCTGGAGAGCACTCCACTCTGCTGCCTGATGAGCCACTGAGTAGCGTGAGAGTAAGGGGCAAACGCGTGAGCTGACTGGTGGCTGATTGAGCTGAAGACGCGCTGCGCACGACTACACGCGCTCTCGCCTCCACCCGCCTGGTCATGCTCAAGGGCCTGGTAAGAAACTCCTGCCAACGCCACCGTCTGCATCGTTGGAGTCCGTGTCTGTCGGTAACGTCTGATCCTCCTCTGAATGAGTGGACACCTCTGCTACGCTCCCATGGGGGCTGGAAGGTGTCTGATGGGGACAACGAAACGAACGTTCACGCCGGAGTTCA
>NZ_JBAWTG010000291.1:0-2548 GCF_037106235.1 Methylobacterium nigriterrae
CGGCCTGCTGCTGCGCAGCTCCGAGACGGTCGGGGACGCCTTGCGGGCGCTCGAAGCCCATCTGTGCGTGCGGAACCGGGGCGCGGCGGTCGGCCTCGGCATTCACGATGAGGTCGCCGTCCTCAGCTACGCCCCTCACGAGCCGGAAGCCGAGGGCGCCGCTCTGCATGCGGAGCGGGCGCTGGCCACGGCGACCAATGTCTTGCGGGCGTTGTGCGGGTCCGACTGGGATCCCCTGGAGGTGCTGCTGCCACGCCCGGCGCCGCGCGACACGGTTCCGTATGGCGGCTTCTTTCGCGCACCCGTCCGGTTCGGCGCGGAAACCGCTGCCTTGGTGTTCCCGACCGAACTCCTGGCGCAGCGGATCGCGAGTGCGGATCCGGCAATGCTCCAGAGGGTAGAGGATCACATCCGCCAGCTTGAGGTCGCAGAACCGTCCTCGCTGACGGACGAGCTTCGCGGATACCTCCGGACCGCGGTAACCCGGCAGCGCTGCAAGGCGAAGCGCGTGGCTCGCCTGAGGATGGTGACCCCCCGCACCTTGACCCGCCGGTTACGGGCCGAGGGTACGAGCTTCCGGCGCCTTGCCAACGAGGCGCAGTTCCGGGTGGCGAGGCAGCTCCTGGCCGATACCGGTATGAGCATGGCACAGATCTCGGCCGCCCTGGACTTCTCGGAGCCGGCGGCCTTCACGCACGCCTTCCGGCGCTGGGCGGGCATGGCGCCGAGTGCATGGCGGCAGGCCAACCGACCGGAGACGGAGCGCGACCGACACCACGAAGATCCTCGCCCGGACCAGACACGGCAACCGTTCCAATAGGGCTTCTGGAGGAGATCGCGATGGGAGGTGCACGTTTCGTGGCTGCCGCAGCGCTCGGGCTGAGCCTTGCCTCAGCCGGGGCGTCGGACACGCTGGCGGCGGGAGTTGGTCTCTCTGCCTATCAAGGCGCTTGGGTGTTGGAGGGGCGCGACTGTGCGGACGTCTATTCATCCGCGGGCAAAGGGGCCTCGTTCAAGAAACCGGTCGACATTTTCGCACCGGCCTTCATCGTCTCCGGCAAGCGCCTGAGAACCCCGATGGCAACGTGCAGCATCAAGTCGGTTCGACCGACTGGAGACCGCCAGCTTCTCCTCCTCGACTGTGCGAACGCCGTGGCGGGTCAGGAGGTGAGGGTTTACATGACGCCTCAGCCGAACGGAGCTCTAAGACGCTACTACGATGCTCAAGACCCAACAGGGACCGGCTACCAGCGCTGCTCGCAATGATGCGCAGGACATTGAAAAATTGGCCTCGTGCTGAGCGTTCGCTGTTCCAATAGGGCTTGCCCCAGTGGAACGTTCCAAACGGCGCCGAACGATGCGCCAGGAAAACGACGATTTCCCAGGTACTTCAACCTGTTAGGTTTGTGTGTCTGGAAATCAAAGGGCCGGGCGATCCCGGCCCTTTCGCAGGGATTGAGCGTCATGGAGCCGCCCAGTTCGCGTAAGGGGAATTATGGCCCCCTACGATGCCGATGCGCAACGGGAGACCGGCAAAGGACGCGATCAGGAATTGTAGCTGACGAGGGCGGCCACATAGGAGCCGTGCTCCTTGACCAGGGCTCGCGCCTCGGCCTCGCTCGCTGTGGCGCGGTGTGGGACAGATTGCGGAATTTCGTAGACGTCGTGGCTCGCCGCGTCACTGTTGGGTTTGACGTAGCCGAAGCCGCGAGTGGCGCGGCCGACATGGCGGTCGAACAGGCAAACCGCATCCGCAGGCGAGACCACGTCCCCTGCAGAGCCAAATCGGGCCGTGTCGCCGTAGACGCGGTCCGTCCCTCTGTCGATCACGATGAAGCGCGCCATACGATCCTTGTCCGGGTTGCTATGCCTGGCGGACGTGGTGGCGGCCGGCGCCCCAGACAAGGAAGCTCAGCAATCCACGTCACGCGCCAGGCTCCGGAATTCGCACAATCTGCGCGCGGCCCCTTCGCGTAAGCCCCTTTACGGAACTGCTCCTGGGCACCGCCAAGCCCCTGCGCGCAATAGCACGGAGGGTTGTCGCCCCGTTGGGCCGGGCGGAGCATCGCTGGGGAGAAGACGAGGAGCGAGTATCTGCGATGAACGCGCAGGCTGCCTTTGAGCCCAGGATGGTTCTTGTCTGGGCCGGAGTGCTGCTTTTCATCGGCGGCATCCTGCTCACGGCCTTCACGGCGCTCTGGGATGGGCGCTTCAGAGCTAGGAGCCGAACCGACAGCGCGGCTGGCCTCAGCCCTCGGGCAAACTGGCCTGGGCTGGCGATGTTAGCTGTGAGCGTGGTCTGCTTCCTGGCTGCAGCTGCAGTGTGAGACCGAGATCCTATGGCACCCGACATGCAGCGGCTCGCGGATTGGGCGTTATGGAGCGCTGCCGTGCGCGCAGCTTGGTACCTCGGGATGCAGTTAGGCTCACCCACGGTCTCGAAAACCATCGGACACTGTTGGCGAATTCTGGAAGGTAGGGTGCTGGGCGTAGGCTGAGCGTCCCGCTCGGAGGTCGCCCATGTCGCTCCGGCCGCAATCACCGCTCC
>NZ_JBAWTG010000292.1:0-2457 GCF_037106235.1 Methylobacterium nigriterrae
GGGGGCGATCAAGCAGCCGGGCTTTCTGCTGATCGGCTTCGTCTACTTCCTCCTCCAGGTCGGCTCGTACGGCCTGAACTTCTGGGGGCCGGACCTGATCAAGACGGCGAGCGGGGGCGCGGCGGCCTCGGTCGGCTTCCTCACCGCCATCCCCTACATCTGCGGAGCGGTCAGCATGGTGGTAGTTGCGCGCCTGTCCGACGCCTCTGGCGAGCGGCCGAAATTCGTGGCGGCGCTTGCGGTCGCCGCCGCGGCGGGCTTCTTCACCGCCGGCCTGTTCGAGCATCACATCGTGCCGCTGATGATCTCGCTGGCGCTGCTGGGCTCGGGCATCGTCGCCTCGATCCCGACCTTCTGGACGCTGCCGGCCAAGCTGGTGACGGGGGTGGGCGCAGCCGGCGGCATAGCGCTCATCAACACGCTCGGGCAGTTGGGCGGCATCGTCAGCCCGGTGATGGTCGGCTGGGTCAAGGATCTGACCGGCTCGACCACGCCGGCCCTCTACGCCATCGGGGCGCTCTGCCTGCTGGCTGCCGGCCTGCTGCTCTTCGCCGCCCCCGAGAGCCTCCGCCGCAGCGACCGCGGGAATTGACTGCCTCGACCGAGCTCAACCACCAGATAGATCGATGATGACATCGTGAGGAAGCTGCCTACTCAGCGCCTGAGAGACTGCTTGGGCTGGCCTCCCCGTCTTCGGCGGGCTGCACTGTCACTTGCGGCATGCATCGGGGGGCGACTCCGCCGAACCATGTTTGCAGTGAGATCTCGGTGACCCACAAGCAGTCGGGAACGTCTACTGCCAACCGCTCGCCCCGGCAGCCCACGACCGCGCCCGAGTACCTGGTCTTATCGATTACGACGAGCGGGAGCGTCACCCGATCGAGACCCTGCGCGGAAGGACCGGAACCGTCATGCGGAAATCCCAATCCATCATCGTCGTCGCGATGGCACTCCCCGCTCTGCTCTCGCCGGTCGAGCCGCTGCGCGCCGAGGCGGCGCTCCATCTTGTGCTTGGCACGGCAACGCCTGGCGGCGGCTTTCCCGCCTACGGCGAGGCACTTGCAGCGGCGGTCCGGGAGGTGTGCCCGACGATGGAGATCGAGTTGCGCGCCACCAGGGGATCCAACCGAGAACCTCGACCTTCAGCGGGAGGGCAAGCTCGATCTGGCGCTCGTGCAGGGCGAGTACGCCTATGAGGCGCTGGCCAGGCGAGGCGATCCGCCCACGCTCACGGTGGTCGCTCCCGTCGATGCGAGCCCGGGTCTCTTCGTCGTGCCGGCATCAAGCCATCGCATCAGTCGCGGACCTGCCGGGACGGGCCGTGGCGATCGGCACGCGAAGCTCGGGGCTGACCGCGATGGCGTCGACCGTGCTGCGCGGATCCGGGATCGATCCTGATCGCGATATCCAGCCGATCCTCCTGGATCGGGCCAGAGACGGCCCCGCCATGGTCCTCGACGGACGCGCAGCGGCGCTCTGGGGCGGCAGCCTCGTCTGGCCCGGCTTCCGGACGCTCGCCTCGGCACCGGGCAGCGCACGCTTCTTCGGTCCGCCTCGTCAGGCCATCGACAGGATCCTGGCCCTGAGCCCGTCGCTGCGGCGCGTGACCGTGCCAGCCGATAGCTTCCCGGGACAGAGGGTGGCGTTTGAGACAGTCGGCTCCTGGAGCTTCATCATCGCCAGGCCGGGGCTTGACCGCGCGGCCGTCTCGCGCCTCGTCCAAGCCATCGACCGCGCCAGGGGCGCGCTTGCGCGGCACCTGCCGCAGGGGCAGGACAGCGACCCGCGCAATCTCGCCGCCGCGGTGCCGGCCCGATGGCTGCACCCAGCGACGGCGTCCTTCCTGCAGGAGGCCGGCGTCCCCTGAAATGAGACCGGCTCGCTAAGGCTCAGTCGGCGACCGGCCTGAGGGACGGGCCGCAGGTTGCGCGGTAGCTGCGCTGCCCGCGGACAGACAGCAGAGCGTTCTTCAACGGGCCTGGCAGACGCCCCGCGCGCGACGGGCATTCATCGCCGAACATGGGCAGCGCGGGGTTGCCGCCGCTCGTAGTCTGGCCCGATCCGGTTCCGATCTGCACCGCGGCTCAGGAACACAGCCGGTACCTGCGCGTCCTCGAGCGCGAGCGCCGCCGCCTGCGCCCCGACCGGCGCGGTGGCATGGGCCGCATCGCCCGCCGGCAACACACGACTCCGGTTCCAGCTCGGGATGCGGACCTCTTCCAGCGGCGAGTGATAGGTCGATCCCGGCTGCGACAGCACCCGCGTGAGCGTCTCGAGGACGCTGCGGGGATCCGTGGGTGCACAGGGCGAAGCACGCCCTAGCTGGTGGATCGGTGCGCGAGCTGAGGGGGCTCTTGGCTAGCGAGCGGATGGGACCGCCAGGGTCTGCTCGGCAGAGGGATACACGACCCGCAGGGGCGCGGCGTCCGCCCGTACGGCCACAGGCACGGAGGTCTG
>NZ_JBAWTG010000293.1:0-2446 GCF_037106235.1 Methylobacterium nigriterrae
CCTCGAAATCCACAAAGGCCAGACGCGTCATCCTTCGCTCAGCCCTTCTTGCGCAAGGGCCGCACGAAGCAGCCTGCCGCCTCCACGAACCCCGTGGCCCCGCAGAACCCTACGAGGTCCGGCTGGTGGGCCGATGCCAGCAGCTGCAGCGTACTGCAGCCTGCCATCCGGGCAGTTTGCGAGGCCGCCTTCAGCAGCATGCGGCCGATCCCGCGACGGCGGTCGTCGGGGCCGACCAGCAACATTGTGACCTGCGCGATGGGCGATGCTTCCTCAAGGGCTGGATACCAGTGCAGCACGATCATCCCGCTCGGCGGCCCCCATTCCAGGGCAAGTAGCGCTGTCCCATGGCTGTACCGGAGTGCGTCCAGCCGGTCGGCGAGATCGTGGGCGGGCACTGGGTGGCCTGCGGCGCTCATCAACTCGGCGAGACCGGGAGCATCTGCACCTGTCGCAGCGCGGATTTCCAGTCCGAAGCGGCTCCCCAACAGTGTCTCCGATGGTTCCCGCCAGCCTGAAGAGCGTCCCGCGGTCCGCTGAAGCAGAAGATAGAGCAGGGAGCGCGGGCGAGAACCGCCCTGCCATTCGGGATCGCTGACCAGTTCGCGCAGGGCCCCAGGCGTGGGCTCGATGGGCAGGTGCGCGCAGCACCAAGCTCTGATTTCTAACGTGAAACGGCTGATGGGCTGAAGGCGGCCGGCGTTCCACACGAGCTCATCGTTCTGCCGGCTGGCGGCCATGCCTTCGGGCAATACACCCGACCAGAGCAGCTCGGCGCGCAGACGGCGCTCGCAACGATCTTCGAGTTCATCGTCAAGGCTTTCTCAGTCGCAACATCGAGGCGCGAGAACTGAGCTGGTGGATGGCGGACCGCTCAGAGCCATCAGCGCACGAAGGCAGATGGTCGGCTCTCCACGCCCTTGCTCCTGCTCATGAGGTGGTAAGCTCAGAGGCCGCGGTGTGTTCGCCACGGGCGCGTTTCCGGAGCAGGGGAGGAGCGCCATGAATCGCCTCCTGGTGTCGACGGCCGTTGCGTCGGTCATCGTGCCTGTGACCGCTGCACCGCGAGTGGCTGCACAAAGCGCTCAAGACATTGTGGGGACCTGGACGCTCGTGTCCGCCGTGGCCGTACAGGACGGCGCCAGAATCGAGACATTCGGCACCAATCCAACCGGCACGCTGATGTTTGGCAGCAACGGCCGTTACGCGCTGATCTTCCTGCGTAACGACCTTCCGGCGCTTGCCTCCAACAATCGTATGGTTGGAACACTCGATGAGAACCGAGCGATCGCCCAAGGAGGGATCGCCCATTTCGGCAACTACCGGGTTGATGAGGCGGACAGGGTGCTGGTCTTCTATATCGAGAAGAGCACCTTCCCGAACTGGGATGGCGCCGAGCAGCGGCGCGCCTACGCGCTCTCAAAGGATGAGCTGACCTACACCTCGCCAGGCTCGACGGGCATTGCCACCAAAGTGACCCTGCAGCGCCTCAAGTAGGCGCAGCAGGCGGTCGGTTGCAGCCGTTGAAGCAGCAGTCCGTGTACCGGCCCTAGTGGCGCACAGTGAGCTAAGCAGCATAGCCTTGCGCGGTCAGCGCCAGGGGAGGTCGCAATGGAGCGCGAAACGGCCCGGTTCAAAGCCTTGGGCAGCGATGGCGTCACTTACACGATCATTGAGCTGCAGACGTTCAAGCAATTATCGGCCTTCAGCGGTCACCGTACCGCCAAGGGACGCCTCCGTTACACGACGGTGGAAGGCAGGGCCGTGAAGCAGCTTGATGACGGCTCGTTTCAGATCGCGGAAACGGGCCTGATCCTCAATAGGGTTTGATCCTCTGCAGCTATTCTTGCAGGACTGGAAACCCCGTTGGACGTCATTTGGCAACGGCGATCAGCGGTGACCATGGATCGACCTTTCGGCGTCGGACAGAGCCTCCTACCACGCTGCGTAGAGCGTGTTCCGGACCAGGCGTCTGTCGAGATCCGCAGCGCTGTCGGTCCACCAAACAGGCCCACGCTCGCCAAGGCCGCATTTCTCGGCCTCGACGGCCGCGTTAGCCATCGCGATCTCCGTCGGGTTTCCTGATCGTCGGCCTGCTCTGAGCGCTCGCCGTGCCTTGATCAGCTCACGAACCAAGCGATTCTGCACAACTGGCTCCAAGTCTGATCGATGCCGGCGCCACAAATGGCCATGCACGATGATGTAGCGGCAATCCATCATGCGGCGGCCGTCAACCACGGCACCAAGGCTTGCGTGATCGCTGACGGGGCGGGCCGCGCCATCGCCTTCTGGTTCGCGCCCGGTCAGGCAGATGAACTGCCCCGTGCCATCCCGCTGCTCGATCCGATGACGGCCCGCGCACAGTCAGTGCAGGTGAAATTCCGCACCAATCGCTCGCAACTCGGCGGGTTTGATCAGGCGGCTGTGCGCCACCTTTACAGAATGC
>NZ_JBAWTG010000294.1:0-2441 GCF_037106235.1 Methylobacterium nigriterrae
AGGCACCCGGATGCGAGCGCGAGCCGTACGGCGCGGGCAAGACTGGTGTGGATCAGCGACATCGGCTCCTCGCGTCAGCTCCGACCCGAGTGGCCCGGCCCTGCTGGTAAACGTCAGATCGGCTCGTCCGATCAAGCAGTGCACGCAGAAACTGCAAGAATAGGATGGCGGTGCCAGTTCCAATGGCTGGGCCCGGGGCAGCCGGAGAGTCCAGTCACGGCCGTGCCCCTGTCAGAGCCCGAGGCTCGCCTTGAATTCCTCCAGGCGGCCGATCGAGACGTCGAATTGGGCATGCGTCGCCTCGTCCACCGTCGCGTCCCGCTCCATCTGGAGGTGGAGGATCTCCTCCTCGATCTGGGCAGCGGTCAGTTCCTCGACCGGCAGAACCCGCTCGGCCAGGATCGTGACCCGGCCGGCCGTGACCTCGACGAAGGCGCCCCGCACGAAGGCCCGGCGCCCGGTGCCGGCGGCGTCGGTGGCGAAAACGATGCCGGGATGCAGCGCCGTCGCGAGGGGCGCGTGGCCGACCAGGACCGTCATGTCGCCCTCGACGCCCGGCAGCACGACGGATCGGACCTCGCCTGCGAAGACCACCCGCTCGGGCGAGACCAGCTCGGCGAAGAGATCGTCCATCGTGGTGTCCTCCCCGATGCGGCAGGCACGCCCGAGCGTGCTCAGGCCATGATGCTGAGCCCGCCGTCCACGTAGATCGTCATGCCGGTCAGGTGAGCGGCGTACGGCGTCGTCAGGTAGGCCGCGGTGAGGCCGACATCGTCGATGTCGACAAGTTCGCCGATCGGCGCGCGTTGCACCGCCTCGCTCAGGAGAAGGTCGAAATCCTTGAGGCCGGAGGCGGCACGCGTCTTCAGGGGGCCGGGCGAGACGGCGTGGACACGGATGTCCTGTTTCCCGAGCTCGTAGGCGAGGTAGCGGACCGCGCTCTCCAGCGCCGCCTTCACGGGGCCCATCAGGTTGTAGTTCGGCACGACCTTGTTGGCGCCGTGATAGCTCATGGTCAGGAGCGTGCCGCCGTCCCGCATCAGCGGCGCCGCGAGCCGGGCCATGCGGATGAAGGAATGGCAGGAGACGTCCATCGCCACCTTGAAGCCTTCGGACGAGCTGTCGACGAGCCGGCCTTGAAGATCCTCCTTCGGGGCGAACGCGATGGAATGCAGCGCGATGTCGAGGCTGCCCCAGGTCTCGCTGATCTGGCGGAAGACAGCTTCGAGCTCGCCCGCTCGCTGAACGTCGCAGGGGACGAAGACCGGGGCCTCAAGCTCCTGCGCCAGCGGCTCGACGAAGGGCCTAGCCTTCTCGTTCAAGTAGGTCAGGGCGAGCTCCGCCCCGAGACGGCGGAACACGCGCGCGCAGCCATAGGCGATGGAGTGCTCGTTGGCGACGCCGAGCACCAGGGCGCGCTTGCCGAGAAGCGCCTTGCCGTCTGGGATCCGTGTCATGGGGCGGCCCTCCGCGACTTGCCCCGGGCGGCATGGCGCCCGGGCGCGTGCGACGATTCGGCGACGGGCGTCAGGGCCGTCTCCCGGGGCAAGTCTGACGCTAGGAGACGCCGGAATTCGGACATCAGCGCCCGCTGCTCCGGCGCGAGGTCAATGTTGTCCGTCAGCCGCTCCAGGATGCCGAGGAGGCGCCGACGCTCCTCCGCCGTGCGCACGAGGGTCGGCAGCGTCGCCAGCGCGCGTTCGGGCTCGTGCTCGACGATGTAGGATTGCTGCCGCACGACGTGGCTCGCCTCGCTGGCCGGAAGGTCGAGCAGGCCGACTTCGCGACCGACGAGCTCACGGATGCGCTTAGCCGTCGAGAGCCGCTTCTCGCGCGTCCCGAGCCGGGCGGCGAGCAGGGTTGCCCGGACGGCGGCCTCGGTGAACCCGCCATCCGCGATCCGGGCAAGGGCCTCGCGGATGGCTGGCATATCGCCGTCCGGCCGGGACAAGGTCTCCGCGGCGGCCGGCTCGGCCGGGGCCATGAGGCTCATCGGACCGTAGACGTTGTAGAACAGGTTCTCCACCACCGCGTCGCGCAGCTGCCGGTACAGGTCCCATGAGGCGGTGATGCCGGCCGCGAGGAGCCGCTCCGACGCGACGCCGGGGCCTGCCTCATCGCGGGGCGTGCGATGGGCTCGCGCAAAGTCGGCCCAGCCCTTCAACGGAGCGAGCCAAGGGTTGAGATCCGAGATAGCCCACCGGCGCGCCCGGAGCGGATGACAGGCGCGGGCAACCTTCCCCACCTCCGGGGTCACCAGGGCACCGAGCAGCGGGTGCATGAAGGTCTCATAGAGCGAGGCGTTAAACTCCGAGACCTTCTCGACCGCGGCAAAGGGGACTTCGTCCTTGCGGGCGTATTTCTGCAATTGCTGCAGGTTCTCGACCCGGTGCTCCGTCAAGACGACGTCGTAGCGGGTCGCACCGTTCGTTGCCTGCTCC
>NZ_JBAWTG010000295.1:0-2406 GCF_037106235.1 Methylobacterium nigriterrae
CTAACTGTTCGCAATTGCTGAGGGCCTGGAGCCTTGATCCTACGTCTCCAGCACGTAGGTTCCCGGTGCGTCGGCACGAGGCGGGTACTGTGCGTTGCCCAAAGGCGGCGGCTTGCCCTTCCGGCCGGAACGGGCAGAGAGCCAGGATACCCAGTCCGGCCACCAGCTGCCCCCGTGGCGCTTGGCGCCTTGCAGCCACTCCTCTGGACTGCTTGCGGCGATGCCGTCCTCGCGCGTGCGGTAGGCGCCCTTGCCGCCCGGCGGGTTGATGATGCCGGCCACATGCCCGCTGGAGGCAAGCACGTACCGCACGCTTCCGCCAAATAGCTGCGTGACGCGCCACGCCGAGTCCCAGGGCACGATGTGGTCCTTCTCGCAGCCCACCGCATAGACATCCTGGCCGATGCGGCTCAGGTCGACAGCCTCACCCTTGAGGCGGATCTCGCCGGGCTTGATCAGGTTGTTCTCCACATAAGTGTTGCGCAGGTACCAGCTGTGCGCCGCCCGGGTCATGCGTGTCCCGTCACTGTTCCAATACAAAAGATCGAAGGCGGCAGGCCTGTTTCCAAGAAGGTAGTTGTTGACCACGTTCGCCCAGATCAAGTCATTCGACCGCAGGAGGCTGAACATGTTGCTCATTTCCCGGCTGTCGAGATAACCACGCTCCATCATCTGCTGCTCGACGAGGTCCAAGGTCGGCTCGCCCATGAACACCGCCGTATCCCCGATTCGTGAAAAGTCCTGCGGCGAGACCATGAAGCTGGCTGAGTTGAACCGCGTGTCGCCCTTGGCCGCAAGGATGGCCAGCGTCAGGGTCAGGAGAACACCGCCGATGCAATAGCCCATGACGTTGACGCTGGCGCTGCCGGTGATCTCGCGGGCGATGTCGCTGGCTGCGAGTGGACCGAGGTCGATGTAGTCCTCGATGCCGATGCCATCCATTGACGCGTCAGGATTCTTCCAGGAGACCACGAATACGGTGAACCCCTGCTCGACTAGGTAGCGGATCATGCTGTTCTTCGGCCGCATGTCGAGGATGTAGTACTTGTTGATCCACGGCGGCAGGATCAGCAACGGCGTGCGGTGAACCTGTTCCGTCGTCGGCGAGTACTGAATCAGCTCCATCAGCCTGTTGCGGTGGACCACCTTGCCTGGCGTCAAAGCCAGGTTGCGTCCTGGCGCGAACGCTTTCGCGTCGACCATACTGAGGCGGCCTGCCGTGATGTCAGTGAGCAGGTTGCGAGCCCCGTCCGCCAAGCTGGCGCCGCCCGTCTCGATCGCCTTGCGCAGCGCCACCGGGTTCGACATCAGCATGAGAGCGGGGCTCATTGCATCGACGAACTGCCGCAGATGGAAGTTGAGGCGCTGCCGCTCGGCTTCCTCGAGATCAGCGACATCACCCTGCTCCAACAGCCAGTCAGATGCGAGAAGGTAGAGTTCCTTCAGCGCCAGGAAGGCCGGGTTGGTTCGCCATTCGGGAGCGGCGAAGCGCTTGTCTGCCGGCACGGTAGCTTGATCGCCGTCCTTGGCCAGTCCGAGCATTCCGAGCCAGGTCTGTCCCGCCTCCTGCCAGACGTTGACGGTGGAGCGCCACAATGCCTGATTGAAGTCGAGGAGCGACAGGGCTGCCCTCGGCTTTCCGACCGAGCGCAGCCAGACGGTTCGCAAGGCCCAGGCGATCTCGGCCCAGTCCACCGGCACCACTTCCCGCAGCGGGTTGGCGTTCCAGATCTGGTCGATGGAGCGCAGCAGCGGTTCGTCCGCCAGACTCTTGCTGAGCTGGTCAGCGCTGCCGGGAAAGGTGGGGAGGCCAAGCGAGTCGGGCGCGTTCTGCCACTGCGGCCAGGCCGGGTTCTGTGCAGCCGGAGGGGAGGCCGAGAGCTGCTCCATCCAGGAAGTCCACATACCCAGCATCTGGTCCGGGCTCGGCCGGCCTGCGCCAGTTCCCCGGCTGTGAGCACTCCCTTCCTGGGCCTCCTCGCTCCGACCCGACTGCGCTCGACCTCCGCCCGTGTTCTGGTTCGCCATGGGGTTCCTCCGGAGCCTTTATCTGCCAGAGCGGCGGCTTCAACAGCCGAACTCGTGGCCTGTCGCAGCCGCTGAGGCTCCTGCAGCGTCTGACCCGTCAACAACCATCCGAGGCCGATCGATCCGATCGATACGGCCCCGCCAACCTGGTCGGTCGTCGAGTGGCACGGCGCCTCAGGAGATCGCTGGCCTCGGTTTCCAGGGGCCGAAAAGGATTGGCAGAGCGGCGGCAACGACGATCAGTACTTGAGGGATGTCGCCGAGTGCATTCGGGTTGGTTGATACGGCTGGAGTCCCGAGAAACGCTGCGTGATACGCTCAGTGAGGCCGGTCCTTGTTGTACGTTTCCGGACGAAACTGCTATCCTATTTCGCGACG
>NZ_JBAWTG010000296.1:0-2385 GCF_037106235.1 Methylobacterium nigriterrae
CGCTACTTCACCCGACTGAAGCCAGCGGACTTCCAAAATGCGAAGACCTCGCTGAAGGATGCATTGACCGTCGCTGAGCAGAAGGCGGGTGGCGGCAAAGCCTATGAGGCTGAGGTCGAGCGCGAGGGCTCGTCGGTGCAGTATAAGATCAAGGTGGCCGGCGCTGACAAGGATCAGACCGTCAAGGTGGGTCCGGACGGCAAGATCGTGGGTGATTGAGCCATATCATTCCCGCCTTCCCATTAACCTCTTGCAGGAAGGCTCCACGTCACAGCCTAAATCTCAGCAGGGGCTTTCTTGCCTTGGAAAGATGCGGAACATGTTCGCGCATCGATTGGACGCGAAGATATTCTCCCCGCTATTTCAATCGTGCTGGTGCGGCCTGATGGCAGAAGCCTGCGCTAGCCTCTCGTATGCGAGAGCCGCCTCCTTCGCGAGAGGATCTATCCGCTCGACGTATTCGCGTGCCCAGCTCAGCCAGCCCGCGACAGTGTGGTCTCCGAAAAGGGCCTCTGGCGAAAGTTGTGCTTCTTCCAGGCGCGAGAGAAACCGACGCACCTGCTCTGCCTCATCCGATTGCCTGCTCAAGTCCACGAGACAAGTCCAGCGGCGCTCATCGAGATGGCGTCGCTGTGCCTCGGCATGTCGCTCTCTCCGTCGCTCTTCGGCTCGGGCCTGAGCTTCCTGCTGTTCTTCTGGGGTCGGGCCCTTGCCATCTGTGCGCCTGACCAGAACGGACCGCAGCTCGCCGCGCTGTATGGGCAGCAGTGGTGGGCGCCCCACCATCCGTTTCTTTGCCTGCCTGGTCCAGTAGCCTTTAGGCGGCAAGGGCACCTTGAGGCGCTTGCACAACAACGCGATCTCGCGGGCTGACATTCCAAGCTCCTCGTCGATATGGGTAAGAGGATGCGCCCATACGCGCTCGTAGAACTCCTCGCGGTTTATCGTGACTGACGCGGCGACATGCCTGCTGCCTCCAGACCGCTTTTTGCGACGAAGCTTGCCACATGAAGCGCAAGCATGGCCATTTACGGCCATGCCCATCCGGCGCGAGCACCGCTTCTTCTATCCCATCGACTGGCCCAAGCTCTCGACCGTGATCCGGTTCCGCAGGGCAGGGAGCGGCGGACGGAATACTCGCGCGAGTTGACGTGAGTGAACGACGGACGGGTGATCGGCGGCTACCCGTAGCGTTCATCCGGGCCAAGCAGCTTGAATGCGCCTAGGTCAGTCGTGCTGCTCAGGAGGTTCCGCATCTGCGATTGATGTGCGCCCTGGTGTCCCACGATGAGCCTGCCGACGCTCCGCACGCCATTGGTTGGCTCGGCGCTGAAGCCGCTTGAGTTGCTGGGCGGCAATGGCCCGGTACTCCACCGTGCGGATCACGTTCAGCGACACGTCGGCAGCCGCAGCATCACTGCCGCCCACGGCCTGAGAGGCGGAGCCGAAAAGAACGACGGCCAAAATTAAGTGAGCGCGCGGCATAGCAGACCTCTGCGGCCTTCATTCCCGCAGTCTTTGGCATCAATGCGACGCTTGGCGCATCACCGATCCAAAGTAAGCCCAACTCGCAGACCGGAGGGGCTAGACGCCATCCTGTAACAGCGGGTTGGCGCATTTCCTTGGATCATCGCCCTCGTCGGGCTTGCCGCCGCACGAACAGCCGAGGACCATTGTCCTCAGTATCTGCTGGCGACATCAGCCGGCGGCCTAAGAAGCGCAGGGGGCAGGCTGGTGGGGGCAAGGTATGTCTGGGCAGCCATCGCGCTGGCTGCCGGCCTAAACGCGCAGGCGGCGAAAGCCCTTGATACCTCCGGGGACAACGCGATTGCGGCCCCGACCGAGAACATCCGCCGAAGCCCGGACAACGCCGTCTACCGCAACAACCGCGGCCTCGCCTATCTGCAGAAGGACGACTACGACCGCGCAATCGCGGACTTCAACGAGGCCATTCGCCTTTGGCCCATGAAGTCGGCTGCGGCCTTCAACAACCGCGCCATGGCCTTCAGCGGCAAAGGGCAGCACGACCGCGCCATCGCGGATTTCAACCGATCCATCCAGATCGATCCGCAGAATGCCTGGACCTACAACAGCCGCGGCACGGCGTTCAAAGCCAAGGGTGACGCCCGCCGAGCACTTGCGGATTACAGCGAGGCCATTCGCCTGAGCCCGAGGTACGTCATCGCCTACCAGAACCGTGCGGCGGTGCTCTTGAGCATGGGCGAGCGCAGCCGGGCGCTTGCCGATCTGACAAGAGGCCGCGCGCCTGCAGCCGGGGCTTCAGAACAGCCCATCCTTCCTCAAGGCACGGCAGGAGGTAGAGGCTGGGGCTTCCACCAATCCGTGATCGGAGGCGCGTCGGACAGCATCCTGTCTGCGCGGTCG
>NZ_JBAWTG010000297.1:0-2380 GCF_037106235.1 Methylobacterium nigriterrae
GCCCTCGGCGAACACGTAGCCCCCGTTGATCCTGAGGCCGACGCTGCGGCCGGAGGCGTAGCGCTCGCCGTCGAAATCCTCGACGACCAGAACCCGGCCATCCGGCCGCTCCACGTCGATGCGCTGGCGCCCCTGGCTGCGGTGCGAGGCCCGTACGGTGCCGCCGAGATGCGACTCGGCCGGATCCGCGAATTGCAGCTGCCAGGGCCGCACGTAGAGCCTGACCGGGCCGACGGTGCCGCGGGGGGCGGCGACGGGGGTCGGCTTGCCGTCGACCAGGACGCGCCCCCCCTCCGCGAGGGCCTCGAGCTCGATGGCGTCGCCCAGGAACTTCAGCACCGTGGCGGAGGCGGGATTGTCCTGCACCTCGTCCGGCGTGCCGACCTGCTCCAGCCGGCCCCGGTCGAGGACGGCGACGCGGTCGGACAGCTCCAGCGCCTCGTCCTGGTCGTGGGTCACGAAGATCGTGGTCTGGCCGGTGCGGTCGTGGATCTCGCGCAGCCAGCGGCGCAGGTCCTTGCGGACCTGGGCGTCGAGCGCCCCGAAGGGCTCGTCGAGGAGGAGCACGCGGGGCTCGACCGCGAGCGCGCGGGCGAGCGCGATGCGCTGGCGCTGGCCGCCGGAGAGCTGCGATGGGTAGCGGTCGGCGAACCCCGAGAGCCTGATCAGGTCGAGGAGGTCGCCGACCCGGCGGCGGATCTCGGTCCGGCTCGGGCGCTCCGACCGCTTCCGGGCGTTGAGGCCGTAGGCGATGTTGTCTGCCACGCTCATGTGCTTGAACAGGGCGTAGTGCTGGAACACGAAGCCTACCGCCCGCTGCTGCACGGGCAGGCCCGTGGCGTCGCCGCCCCCGAACAGCACGCGGCCGCGATCGGGGAAGTCGAGCCCCGCGATGATGCGCAGGAGCGTCGTCTTGCCCGAGCCCGAGGGGCCGAGCAGGCCGAGAAGCTCGCCCGCCCGAACCTCGAGATGGAAGTCGTGCAGCACGGCGGCCGTGTCGAAGGTCTTCGACAGGCCCTCGACCCGGATCGCCGTGGAGCCCGTCGTGCTAGTGCCGGGCTCCGGCCGCGAGGTCGCCGGCGTAGCGCCACTCGAGGAGCGACTTGACGAGGAGAGTGACGAGCGCAAGGCCGGCGAGGCCAACCAGCGCCGCAAATAATCAGCGGATCGGGGATTCCTCATCGATGCTCGACGGCTTCACCTGCGTCTGCAACGTCGACGCATGGCGGCAGAGAAGCTGCTTGCCTGTTCCAGCCTAAACTGATCTGCCGGGCTGAGGCGCCGCCATCCTCGTCCCATCGCGCGATCTCGTCAGCGGCAGGGGGTTCGCCCAAGATCAGCCTGCTGGATCGTTCTGGCTCGCGACCCTCAAGCAGGCCACAGTGCTTCTCAGTAGCGTGGCGCAACGGTGACTTCGGATCCGAAGTTGAATTGAGAATGCCCATGGCCCTCGTCCTGCCCCAGCGTGCGTCGAAAAAAATGACTCTAGAAGATCTTACCGGCCATCCAGACACTCACGTCGGCTTGTGCCTGCGGGAGAGGCAGGCTGGAACGCCCCGAGATCTTCGCGCGGAGCTGAGTCTCGCGCTTGACTTCGGTCAGGGCTGAATTGTTGAGCGTCGGCCGTTTCCGCAGGACATCCACCCGGCACCCGATCAATCGAGCTAGATAGTTCTCGCTCTCGCCACCGGCAACTCCGAACATGCTATCCTCCATCAATCCTCCTTGAACATCCTGCCATATTCGCGTTCAAGCTCTCTGAAATTCAGCTTCGTCTGTAGTTCCGCGTGTTAGCCGCTGCCGAGCCGCGATCTCGCGCCTGCGCATGATCTCAAGATCCTGACGGAGCTGATGGTTCTCATGGTTCTTGCGATTCAATTCCGACTCAAGCGCCGACACGAAGCTCGTCCAGGTGGGTTGAAGCTCGCGCGTCATGGTGACATTCAGCTTGGCCCAGAGCAGGAAGAACTCGCCGGTCGACCGTGAAGTCACGCGGCTTGGATCCTCGCAGAGCTGCCCCTCGCCGACCACGCGATGATAGGCCTGCTCGGCGCCGTGGATCTCATACTCGGGTTCGTGGTTTCCCGCCTGAAGCAGAGCTGTGATCTCATAGCCGCCGATCCAGGCCGGATCAGTGATGTCTGGCCAATAGTGCCCGCGCGCGCCGCGCTCGGCATATCTGACATGTTGGCCGAGGGTGTATCGATGCTCACGCATGATGGCCTCCCTTCAAGAAAGTTCGGCGTACGCCATTCCACATCCAGGCAAGATCTGTGAGTTTACCAGCGCAGATCGAACCCAGTGATGAAGTACATTGAGGCGGGCCCGATAAGCGCGACCGCAACGAAGGTTTGATTGAGCCCGTCGCCCGTCAAAGCCG